>JABDJC010000231.1 GCA_013003395.1 Acidimicrobiia bacterium | reverse complement strand
GTCATCACAGGACCCCGACCACGAACCCGAAACCGAGTGTGGCTATGACCAGTCCACCCAATCGCAGAACCATCCGACCCGTCCGATACCGCTTGGAAATGTCTCCGATGACCACACCGGTGAGGTGTATCAGCGCTGTGCCAGTCAGAAAGCCGAAGGCGTACAAGAGCGGCCGCGCAACCGTCGGAATCTCCGCACCGTGGGCGTAGCCATGAAACATGGCGAACACGCCGACGATCACCATGGCGACGCCGATGGCAAGGTTGCGCTCGACGGCGATGACGATTCCCAACAGAATGACGGATGCCGCAATGCCGTTCTCGATCACTGACGCGCCGAGACCAAGATCAGCAGTGCCGATGAGTCCGCCGAGCGCCATCACACCAACAAACGTGGCAGGCACCGTCCAAATGGCTTTGCCGCCGATCTGCGCGCTCACGATGCCGACGGCGAGCATCGCCAGGAGGTGATCGAGACCCAACACCGGATGCGTCAGCCCTGCAAGAAAGGAGCCAAGGCGAATGACTTGACCCTCGTGGGCCAATGCGGGCAGGCTCAACAGCGCTACCAGCGCTGCCGCCACCGATCCGATCGTTGCGAGCCGCGCCGCGGCCGTCCTCGCCTTCCCCATGAGGAAAGAACGTAGTCGGCAGCGTTCACCAATGTCGGATTCTCGACCGGTGCCGCTTCGTCAGTGAGCTGAGCGGTTCCTGGCGAACTCCGTGCTCACGCCCAAGACATGCAGACCTGCGGCTGCAGCCCAGATCTGCAGGATCAAGACGCTCCACCAACCACCGTCGTCGCCGAGCGTGATCCAATTGATCATGAGCAGCAACGGCGCGGCCAACAAGAAGACCTGCACGTGAAGCTTCAATCCGCGGACGAGGCTTGCGCGACGTGATGGCCAGTCGGCATCGCCTCTTTTCGGCCCTTCGAGATAGTCGTGGTGCGAGAAGTGGGTCATTTGTTCCTCCTGCCCGCAGCTTCTCTCGTTGGTCGATCGTCCGGTAGGGCCGAATGTCCATTCCGTTCGCACGCCGAAATCACCCCAGCCGCACCGCGCTGCGCCGGATCTCAGTCTGCAGCCTTGGTGCCGCGATACGCATCGATGGCGAATGCCGTGTTCATGACGAGCACTGAGCCGAACATCAGCCAATAGAGCCCGGGCTCGGACTCTCGAATGCCGAACTCGACGATCGTCAATCCGATCACTCCGGCCAGCCAGAGGAAGCCGAGCGGGTTGCGCTGACCCGCAACGATGTAGCCAAGGCCGGGAAGGAAGAAGTTGAGGATGGCAGCGAGCATGACTGACCCTTTCGTCGATTGAAACCGACGCTACAGTGAAACCGCAGACGAAAGCGCAGTATGACGTCCACATTTCTTTTGCATACGTCCGAAGCCTTGGCCGAAGTGATGGCCACCATTCGGGTCTCAGGAGCCGTTCTGTCTTTGGCGCACCTCGAGGCGCCCTTCACCGTGGCGAGCGGAGAAGTCTCGACCGGAGTGTTTCATGCAGTCTTGGACGGTGAGGCATGGGCGACGCTCGTCGCCGGCGGCGAAGCCGTTCACCTGCGCGCCGGACAGGTCGCCGTCTTCCCAAGTGGCGCTGCTCACGTCATCGCCAGCAATCCCGAACCTCGTACCGCTCCAGTGCCGGTGAGCGCAGGGGGCGATGGTCCTCTCCCCACCATGCACGTGGCGGGTGATGGACCGACCACTCGCATTCTGTGCGGAACCATCACCTTCGAAGATTCGCCGGTCTTCACCGTTGCCGACACCCTCCCTGACATGGTCGTCACCGGTAGCGAGGCGTCGCCCGACTGGGTGCACTCGACCGTGGAACTGATAGCGGACGAACTGAGCAGCGACATCCCTGCGTCACGTGTCGTCGCCGAGCGCCTCGCCGACGTCTTGGTGGTGCGGACATTGCGAGAGATCGTCGGGACCGGGCTCGGTGCAGGATGGGCGGCGGGGTTGCGAGATGTGCAACTCGCCTCTGCACTGGCAGCGTTCCATCGGGATCCCGGCTCGACATGGACCGTTGCCGCCCTGGCGGACGCAGCGTCGATGTCTCGATCCTCGTTCTACGAGAGATTCACGACCGTGGTCGGAAGTGCACCGGGCGCATACGTCACCCGTTGGCGGATCCATCTGGCCTGCGGACGGCTCCGTTCGGGAGAGTCAGTGTCGATGGCCGGAAGGGCCGTCGGCTTCGCCACGGACGCCGGGTTCTCCACCACGTTCAAGCGGCTCATCGGAATGACGCCATCGGCGTACAAGCGATCGGCCTGACGGGCGGGCGTTTGCCGTCACCATTGGGAGAGATCATGTCTTCTCGGGGCCGCCTGCAGCGCTGTCTTGTCACACTGACACGTCACCATGGCCCTATGACCAACCGGCGATTGGAGTACTGTGCATGCCATGGACACGATGCAAGCGGGCGACCGGATCCCGATGTCGTGGGAGGAGTACGAGGCGCTCGGACCCGACTTCCGTGGCGAATACATCGATGGCGCATTGGTCGTGAGCCCATCGCCGACGTTGCCCCATCAAACCATCTCGTACGAGCTTGCAAAGCGAATCGAACCAACGCTTCCAAGTGGTGTGAAGGTCGCGCTGGCGTGGGCGTGGAAGCCAGGAACCGACGAGTTCATCCCCGACCTGATGGTGTTCGAACACCACGGCCAGACCGTGCGCTACACGGATGTTCCGCTCCTTGCCGTCGAGATCCTGTCGAGCGATAGAGCTACCGACATCGTCCGCAAGCACCACAAGTACGCAGCTGCGGGTCTCGAACGGTATTGGATCGTCGACACCGACGGACCGCGCATCACCACCTACGGACTCACCGGCGCGGGTGTGTACGCCGAGACCGGTACCTACGGACCAGGCGATGCGCCAGAGCTGGATCTTGGTGTCGCGACCGTACGTATCGACGTCGCCTCGCTGCTCGGCTGAGCTCCAGAGAAGCGGCGGCTTCGCCGGCATGACGACGATGCCTGGCGTGCACCTCGAACAAGACCTCACCGTCTGGACGAAGGCGGTTTGCACCGTATTGGCAGCCCTCGGACAGTTGAACCTCAGACCGCGAAGCCCCATTCGCCGGCCGTGATGATGGGTTCCTCGCTGCCGTCGTCGAGGACTCCGAACACGTTCAGCTTTGGTGAGCCGACAACGAAGTCCACATGCGTCGTGCTGGCGTTGAGGCCTGCGGCCAACTGTTCGTCCGGCGTCATCTCGGTTCCGCCTTCGACCGAAATCGGATACGCCCGACCGATCGCAATGTGACAGCCATCGTTCTCGTCGTACAGCGTGTTGTTCCAGATGAGGTCCTCTGCGGCAACGGCGCTCGACATCGGAACCATCGCCGTTTCTCCGAATCGCACCGAACCGTCGTCGGTTGCCAACAGTTGATCGAGCACGTCTTGTCCGCGCCTCGCTGTGGCTTCGACGATCTTGCCGCCCCGCACTTCGAACGCGAAGCCCTCGATCAGGTTGCCAAACAGGCTCAGCGGCTTCGTCGCGGTCACGCGACCTTCACCCTGGAGGCGATGCGGTGCCGTGAAGACCTCTTCGGTGGGAAGGTTTGGAACGAACGATCCGCCGGCGCTGCCACCCTTCCAGACGGCTCGGTCTGGCAGGTCGAGCCTCAGGTCAGTTCCCGGAGCCTCGTATCGAAGTGCCGAATAGCCACGAGACGTCAGGTGAGCACTCCGCGCGTTGAGGTCGGCGACATGCGTTCTCCACGCGGCGACTGGATCATCGTGATCGACTCGACAAGCCCGGAAGATCGCGCCCCACAATGACTCGATCGCAACGCCCGGCGTGAGTCCGGGAAAGACAGTCTTGGCCCATCGTTCGGTCGGAGCGGCGATTACGCTCCACGGCCGCTCCAACGAGCCCTGGGCCTTCTGGAGCGGCTCGAGCGCCGTCGAGTTCGTCTTCTGGAACGTCGCGATCAGTTGCGGATCGATGCCGGCGAGCGCATCCGGATCAGTCGCAGAGACGTAGAGGAAACGATCGCCTGCCTCCAACGCGGCCAGCCGGAATCGGCTTGTACTGCTCACGACTTCACTTGCGGCTTCACCGCCACGCTCGAAGCGAGCTCTCGAGATTGCGTCGTCGTTCCACAGCACGTCGACGTTTGAGGCACCCGCGTCGTACGCCTGCTCGACCAGGATGCGGGTGAGTTCCACGGCTTCGACGCAAGACGTGATCAGCAACCGATCGCCCTCCTCGAGGCCGATACCGATCTGGATCGCGACGTCTGCGTATTTCGCCATCGACTCTGACGACGGCATGGCTACTCCCTGTTCAACGACCTGTTCAACGACCTGTTCGACGCTAGCGCCCGAATTCAGCGGTCGAGCGTGCTTAGTACCACCCCATAGGTTCGTTTAAGCACGCTCGACGGCTGGATTGGCCCGCCGCGAACTCAGAACGGCACCTCTTGCTTCAGCAGTCCTTCTCCAACCGCACGGCCCGACAACGTCCGGCAGAACTCCACCGCGTCCATCTCGATCTTCGCCTCAGGCGAGCCCGATCGATAGTGACTGCCGGACCCACCGGTCAGCAACAGATCGAATGGTTGACCATGTCGTCGTGCCCACTCCGCTACGACATCAGCGACAATCCGCCGATCGGTGTCGCCGTGTTCGACAGGCCGACCCAATGCCAGGGCGAGGTCGACGCGGTGCATCCACGTGTCGCGCGTGAGGATCACATCGACCAGATAGCCGAGGCTCCATGTCTCGCTGATCGATCCGATCTCGACCGGAAATCGCACGAACTTCCTCATGGGCGCAGGTATCCGCTTCCGGCCGTTGGCGGCAGGCTCAACGAGCCGACGACACTCCATCACCAACTCATCCGGCCCCAGACCAGCCGTCAGTTCGATCTGCACGGCGGTCATGTGGTCCGTTTCGTTTCCTCCGTCAGCCTTCGCCCGGGCCGTGATCATTTTGCGCTGCCGCAACATCTCGCGCAGTGAGGCTGCCGAGCGCATCGCGCCCACCATGTGGCCCGCGAGATCGCGAATCGTCCATCCTTCGCAGTCGGTACCGCGCCGCCAGTCGTCGGGTGCGACCTGGGCCAGCAAGCCGGCGAAACGATCGTATTGGTCGAGCGCGAGGCCATGGGCCTCCCGATGATCGATCGAGGCGACGGTCGAGATGTCGACGGCGGTTTTGGAGGTCATTTGCGGCTTCCTTTCTTGCGAGGCAATGCCCCGTAATGGTCCAAGAACATGTCAATGGCGTCGTCGAGTAGACGGATCCAGCGCTCACCGCCGGGATCGTTCGAGATCTGCTGAGCGGTGAGTCCAGAAAGCAGGCCCGTCCACATGTCGAGCGCTGCATCACCTTCGATGCCCGCGGCCGAGAGCGCCCTCGACGAGTCCTCGAGAGCCAGTACCGCAACGGCATAGCTTTCGGCCGACGGCTCGAACCCCGGGATCGTGCGCTGAAAGAGCAACTGATACCGGGTGGTATCCGCGACGCAGAATTCCACGTAATGGCGGACCCCCTCCTTCAGGCGTTCCCGAGTTACCGGTTGAGGGCCCATGTAGTCGCCCATGTGGTCCCGCAGCTGCTCGTATCCCTGGCGGAACATCGCGTCATAGATGGCGTCTTTCGAATCGAAGTACGAGTAGAGGCTCGGAGCTCGCAAGCCGACTCGTTTCGCCAGTTCCCTCATCGAGAGACCAGCGAGACCAACGTCTCGGCACAAGGCCCAGGCCTCATCGAGAATCTCACTCCTGGTCGACTCGCGCCGGAGCTGACGTCGATCGGTGGTCACGGTCTCGCTACTTTCGAACACTGTTCGATTATCCGAACACTGTTCGGTTTTGTCAAGTGGCGACGATCGGCGGCAGTTCAGAAGTCGAGCGTGCTTAAACGCACCTCTACGGTGGAATCAAGCACGCTCGACGGCGGGCTCAGCCCTCGATCTCCTGGTACACCCGCACGTAATCCACGTACATGTGGAGCGGGAACTCGGTGTCGAGGCCGATCATGCCTCCGAGGGTGCCACCGAGTGCGACGTTCAAGATGATGAAGAACGGTTGGTCGAACACCCACTCGCGGCCACCGAGACTGTCAGGAGTCAGCTCGTAGTACTGCTCGTCGTCGAAGAACCAGCGAATTCCCTCTTCGTCCCAGTCGATGGCGAACGTGTGGAAGTCATCCGCGATGGGGAAGTCCTGGCGATTCCACCTCGTGAGGCCACCGGCTCCTGCGTACCCGGGCCCATGGATCGTGCCGACCACCAGATCTGGTTCGCGCCCCACATATTCCATGATGTCGATCTCACCGACGTTGGGCCAGTTGCTGTCGTTTGGGTCCTCGGTGTCGCGGCCGAAGTTGGCGCCGAGCATCCAGAACGCCGGCCAGGTACCGACGCCGGACGGCACCTTGATTCGAGCCTCGATCCGCCCGTACTGAAACTCCTGCAGGCCTTGGGTGAGGAGGCGAGCCGACGTGTAATACGACTCCTCGAACGGCTCGGCTCGCAGTTCGATGACCAGCAGTCCGTTCTCGACCCGGGCGTTCTCCGGGCGATCGGTGTAGTACTGCGCTTCGCCGTTGCCCCAACCCCAACCGCCGATGTCGTAGGTCCAGTTGGCCGGATCGATGACGTCGCCTTCGAACTCGTCGCTCCACGTCAGTTCGTAGCCTTCGGGAGGATCGATCGGGATTGGCGGTGGCGGCACGATCGTCGTCGTGGTGACGGTCGTGGTGGGTGCGACCGTCGTTGTGGTGGAGGACGGACTCACTGCCGACGTTGGCGGAGCTGTCGTCGACGCACTCTCGACCTCGGTGTCGTCGGCTGCACACGCTCCGCCAACGAGCACGAGTGCAACCAGGAGGGAACCGAGTCGGGAAGAAATCGTCATTGTTGGCCTCGCGTTTCGGGTAGAGGAGGCAGTCGGTGGGAGTCGTCACGCTCAAGCGCATGCTGACCTTCGGGACTCAACTGCGCCGTGATGCCGCCATCCACGTAGAGCACCTGGCCGGTGACGTACGCGGCTTCGTCAGAAGACAGGAACGCAACGCTCGCCGCAATGTCGGCGATCGTGCCGGGACGGCGAAGCGGGATGCCTGCTGACGTGGATTCAACGGCGGCGGGGTCGAGATTCGAGCGATGCGTGGTCGTCACGCCAGGTCCTACCGCGTTCACTCGGATCCCGTAGACGCCGAGGTCCACGGCCATCGCCATCGTCATCGCGTTGATCGCTCCCTTGGTGACGTCGTACGGAAGACCGCGATGGTGGGCGCGAAGTGCACCAACAGATGAGATGTTGACGATGCTCCCACGGCCGGCCTCGCGCATGACTGCCGCCGCCCGTTGCGAGCACAGATAGGGGCCACGGATGTTGGTGGACAACTGATGGTCCAGCAGCTCATCGTGCTCGTCGAGCGTGCGCTTTCGTCCGAGGTGGGCGGCATTGTTCACCAAAACGTCCACGGTGCCGAAGGCCTCGGTTGCTGCATCGAACAACTGCTCGATGTCCTCGCGGGCGCTCACGTCACCGCGATGGGCAAGGGCCTCGACCCCAAGAGCACGCAGTGTCTCCACAGTCGATGCCAGCGCATCGGCATCCAAGTCGGCGGCGACCACGCTCATCCCCTCGCTCGCCAATCGCATGGCGACACCTTCGCCGATGCCCTTGGCCGCACCAGTGACCAAGGCCACACGTCCACGGAGCTCGGGGTAGCGGGCTGACGTCATGGTCGCGCCGGTCCGCCATCGGGAAGACGTGTCTGCGTCCACTGCTCAACGATCTCCTCGCACGGATGGGACCGGGCAAGATCGACGTCGAGATCGATCCCGAGCCCCGGTCGGTCGTTCGGATAGAGGTAACCGTTGCGGACCTCCGGCAAACCGGGGAACATCTCGTACTCCAGCTCGGACGGTCGATACCACTCCTGGATTCCGAAGTTCGGCGCCCACACGTCCAGGTGGAGATTGGCTGCGTGACCCACAGGCGACGTGTCGCCCGGCCCGTGCCAAGCCGTTCGAATGCCGTACATCGCTGCGAACGCGGCAACGTTGCGGGCCGGTGTCAGGCCGCCCATCTGACTGACGTGCATGCGGACGAAGTCGATGAGCCGGTTCGTGATGAGGTCTCGCCACTCGTGCGGGCTGTTGAACAGCTCGCCCATGGCCAAAGGAGTCGCCGACTGCTGACGAATGGTCTTGAACCAACCGATGTCCTCGGGCGCCAGCGCATCTTCGAGAAAGAACAAGCGGTACTGCTCGACATCTTTGGCGAAGCGAACGGCGTCGATCGGAGCGAGGCGTTCATGAACGTCGTGCAACAGCTCTATCTCGTCACCGACTTCAGAACGGACGTGTTCGATCATCTCCAAGGTCGCTCTGGCGTACTCACGGGGATCGAAGTAGTTGCCCTCGGGGGCACCTTCGGGTCGATGCTGCGGCGTGCCGGGACCGCCGTACCCGCCGAGCTGCACTCGAATGTGCCGGAATCCTTGTTCCACCAAACCTCGAGCGCTGTCTGCAACGGCGTTGCGGTCAGCACCTTCGGCGTGCACATACACCGCTGCCGCCTGACGGGTCATTCCACCGAGGAGCTGATAGACGGGCATTCCTGCCCGTTTGCCTTTGATGTCCCACAACGCCTGGTCGACCCCGGAGATGGCATTGTTGAGGACGGGTCCGTTGCGCCAGTAGCCGTGCACCATCGACATCTGCCAGATCTCCTCGATGCGATCGACGTCGCGACCGATCAGGAACGGTGCGAGATGGCGTTCGATGGCGGCCTCGACGGCGAACACTCGCTGGGTGAATGTGGCGCAACCGAGTCCATACAGACCCGGCTCCGAAGTGTGCACCTTGACGATGACGAGCCGAGATCGACCCGGTTGAGTCAAGATCGCTTCAACGCCGGTGATCGTGACGGGCACCGTTGGGCGCCTAGCCCTTGACTGCGCCGGCGGTGAGGCCGCCGATGATGTATCGCTGCAGGAACATGAAGAGCACCAGAATCGGGATCATCAGCATGAGCACTGCAGCGGCGATCCCCGGCCAGTTGCTCCCGTACACACCTTCGAACACGATGAGGCCTCGGGTGATTGGATACAGGTTCTCGCTGGTCAGATAGATCGTCGGAAGAATCAGCTCGTTCCAGATACCGATGGCGTGCAGCACGGTCACCGTCGCAACCGCGGGACGGATGAGCGGGAATACCACCTTGAACACAAACTTCGTATAGCTGGCGCCATCGACCGCCGCAGACTCGTCGAGTTCTCGCGGAATCGACTTCATGTAGTTGACCAGGATGATCATCCCAATGGGGTTGACCAGAAACAGCAGGATGAATCCCGGCCGAGTGTTGTACACACCGAGGTTGAGAATCAGCTGAAACTGAGGAATCAGAGCCGGCGGCAAGAACAGCGCCACCACGTACAGGGAGAGCAATGCGGTGCTCCCCTTGAAGTAGCCGCGAGCAATCGGAAACGCCACGAACAAGGACGTGAGGACGAAGATCGCTGTTGCGGTCGTCGTATAGATCGCCGAGTTGAGCATGTACCGCGGGAAGTTGGCCAGCTCCCACGCTTCGCTGAAGTTGGCGAGACTCGGATCCGACACCAGCCCTGCCGGATCTTTCAGGAACCCGGTGAGTGGTTTCAGCGAGGTGTTGATCAGCATCAAGAGCGGCCAGATGTAGAACGCAGAGAGCAGCAACAACACGGCATACGAAGCAAACTTCAGCTGCCGCGATCGAGTCGTCGCGTTTGCCGGGTTGTCGGACTTGAAGGGGCTGTCGATGGTGAGGCTCATGCCATGTACCTCTGCTCTCTCCAGTTGACATATCTGTTGGCGGCGAATCCGATGATCAGAACCAGGAAGAACAACACGATCGAGGCCGCGGCTGCGAAGCCCTGCCGGAATGCCGAGGCACCGCCGGTTTGGCCGAAGCCCTCGGCAAACACGAGGTAGCCGAGCACCTGGGTGCCGGGGCGATAGCCGAGCAGCACAAGGAAGAGTTGCCAGGCCTGCAACGACCCGATGATGTTCAGCAAGAAGTTGGTGTTGATCGCAGGCGTGAGTTGCGGCCAGGTGATGCTCTTGAAGAGTTGCCAGCCGCCGGCGCCGTCGATCCGCGCCGCTTCATAGAGGTCTTCCGAGATCGTCTGCATACCTGCGAGGAAGATGACCATGGTCACGCCGACGTTGGCCCAGATCTGCACGACGATGACCCACTTGAATGCGCCGCTCGGCATACCTCCGAGAAACTCGGATTCGAGGCCAAACCATCCGAACATCGTGGCCATCGGGCCGCCGCGTGGGAGGAGGAACAGCTTCCACATGAGGCCTTGGATGACCACTCCAAGAATGACCGGGAGGAAGAAGAGGGTCCGGAAGAAGGTGCGGCCCTTCAGTTTCTGATTGAGCAGAAGCGCAAGAATCAGACCCATGGTGAACTGGATGAAGGTGACCAGGACCGAGAACTGGAGCGTGCGAACGGTGGCGGCGATGTTGTCGCGAGACGCCAGGCCCCGGAAGAGGAATTCGCGGTAGTTCTCGAAACCGACCCAGTTGATCTTTGCGCCGCGGAGTCCGCTTGCGTCGGTGAGTGAATACACGGCTGTCGCCATGGACGGGCCGAGAGCTATGAGGAAGTAGAGGAATACCCCAGGGATCAGTAGGTATAGAGGGGTGAACTTGGTCCAGCGGCCGCCGCTACCGAAGAGGTAGTTCTTTCGCATGATCGCCATGGTCTGCCCTGTTTCCTCTCTGAAAGTTGATGGGAGGGGGGCGGG
>JABDJC010000198.1 GCA_013003395.1 Acidimicrobiia bacterium | reverse complement strand
GTTGCGGCCAGCGCCACTCATCGCAAAGACGCTTTCCCGGCCGCTCGTTTCCTCATCGATGAACTCAAGTCGCGAGCTCCGATCTGGAAAAAGGAACACTGGTCCGGCGGTGCCGAATGGGTCCGCGAAGACCAGATCCATGGCTGACGCAGACCGGTGCGACTGGGCAGGCAGCGACCCGCTTTATGTGACCTATCACGACGTCGAATGGGGAGTGCCGGTCCACGATGACCGTGTCTTGTTCGAATTCATCACTCTCGAGGGCGCGCAAGCCGGTCTGAGCTGGATCACCATCCTCCGGAAGCGTCAGCGATATCGAGAAGTGTTTGCTGAGTTTGATCTCGAGGCGGTTGCGGCGATGAGCCCGGAGCGAGTAGACGAGGCGTTGTTGGATACGGGAATCGTACGAAACCGGGCGAAGGTCGAGAGCACGATTTCGAACGCCGGAGCGACGTTGGCGATCGCCTCCGAGCACGGCTCGTTTGCCGACTATCTCTGGAGTTGGGTCAACGGGGCGGCCATCCAGAATGCCTGGCGCAGTCTCAATGAGGTTCCGGCGCAGACTGAACTCTCGACGGAACTGAGCAAGGACCTGAAACGTCGCGGGCTACGGTTCGTCGGGCCGACCATCATGTACGCATTCATGCAGGCCGTCGGAATGGTGAATGACCACGTGGTCGGCTGTCCCCGGTGGCGGGAGCTTGGTGGCGACGCCTGAGGTCAGGCGTCCGGTCGTGGCTTGAGGCTGATCGTCAGAGGCACCGGGCCGGGTGGCTCGACGGGGCGTCCGACGACCATCTCTGCGGCTTCTCGGACCATCGGGTTGCGGTCGTCCAGGGCCGCCTGCAGGGCTTCTTCCACTCCGGGCACATCAAAAACGGTGAGGGCAACGACGCAGCGGCGGCGCACCTGAGGCGGTCCTTTTCCGAGGAGTTCGAGAAGCACCGGCAGCGCATCGGGATGTCCTATCGCGCCCAGCGCCGCGACGGCAGCCTCTCGCACCAGCTTGTCGGTGTGATCTTTCGCCAATGTCGTCAACCACGGCAATGCTGCTTCGTCTTCGAGTTCTCCGAGCGCCGTCGCAACTGCCTCGACAACTCGCTCGTCGTGATCGTCGGCAGCCTCCATGACGGTTTCGCGGTCCCCTCCGACGACGGCGAGCTGCTCGACGGCCGCGGCCCGCACTGTGGCATCGTCGTCGCCGAGGGCGCGGGCGAGACTGGCAACATCGGATTCACCGGCCATCGTCACCGCCAGCCTTCGGACTGTGGCGTCCGCATGGTCGAATCCAGAGCTCGGGTCGGCGAGTATCGATTGAAGTTCGTCGCGCAGTCCCATGGTCGAGAGGCTACCGCTCGTGAGCTTCGATTCCTGCGGCACCAGCCAACACGCGGAAGTCTTCGGCGAGGCTCTCGACGGTTTCATGGGCGTTGAGACCGCTCGGATTGCCGAGCACCCACAGTTCGGTGCCGCCGATGGCTTCGTCCTGGAGGCCCCGAGCGGCTTTGGGACGACGCCAGGCCGTGCGGTAGGCGGTCACGCCGAGGATGGCGATCACCTTCGGTTGGTGCTCCAGCACGAATGCCTCGACGGCCCTGGCGCCTTCATGGAGATCTTCTCGGGAGAGTTCGTCGGCGCGTGCCGTTGCCTTGTTCACGATGTTCGTGATGCCGATGCCCCGCTCGATGAGGTGGGCGCGGTCGTCTTCGGTGATCGGGTCGGATCGGCTGATGAGCTGGTCGGTGAGCCCCGCCGCGTGGAGCGCTGGATAGAAGCGATTGTTGGGGCTCGCAAAGTGGGTCTGCGTCGCCGCGGTCCACAACCCGGGATTGATGCCGCAGAAGAGCAGTCGAAGGTCGGGCCCGACCAGATCGGGAACATCGACTCCATAGAACGTCTGCAGTTCGGCTTTGGTGAAGCGGGCCACTTTGGCCGCGGTCACTTGTTGCCGGAAAACAGCTTCCAGGTTGCCGGGAGTGCCAATCCGGCGAGGGCGACCTTGAACGCGTCGCCGATGACGAACGGTGCGAGGCCCGCAGCCAATGCATCAGCGGCTGACATATTCAAGGAGTAGGACAGCCATGTCACGCCGAAGAGATAGATGATGGCGTTGCCGGTGAGGAAGGCAGGGATCGAGGTCGCAATCGCCCGATCCTGGCGACGCTCGGCGAGGAATCCTACGAACCAGGCTGCCGCGATGAACCCCACGATGTAGCCGCCCGTCGCGCCCGTCACCACTTCCCAACCGCCTGAGGCTTGAGCGAAGAACGGAAGGCCGACCGCACCCATTGCGAGGTAGAGCGTCATGCTCGCCGCTCCACGTCGGCTGCCAAGCACGCCGCCTGCCAGCAGCACGACCAGCGTCTGACCCGTGATCGGCACCGGCGTGAACGGCAGTGGAATGACGTACTGAGCGGCAAGCGCGGTGAGCAGTGCGAACCCAATTACTGCAACGACGGTTGCCGCTCGCGTGTTCGGGAGAATCCGGGTCGCGAGCACTGGTGGGTTGTACGTGGTCACAGTTCCTCCGCATGTCGGTACGCCCGGGAGTGTATCTGCTGAAGTTGTGGGCGTGGCGTGCCGATAGCATCAGATGCGCCGATCACTCACCGTCTTTCCACTCGTCCTCATGTTCCTGGTGTCCGTTGCGACTCCGATTGCCGCCGAGTCCGTTGAATCTGCCGCATTCGTTCCCGGCGTGAGCCGCCAACCGGTGTACGCGGCCAGTCAATCCATCGGAACGACGGTTGGCGCCTTGCGAATCCCTGCGATCGGCGTGGACGAGACGATCCGAGCGGGCATGTCGTTGTCAGTGATCGACTTGGGCGTCGCCCACTGGGTGGGAACGTCGGCGCCGGGGGGCGACGGCAACATGGTGTTGGCGGGTCATCGAACGACATTCACTGCGCCGTTCTACAACCTCGACGACCTGCGAGCCGGCGATCAGATCTATGTCACGGCAGCTGACGGCTTCTCTGTGCTGTACAAGGTCAGTGAGACGCTTGTCGTGGATCCCACAGACATCTGGATCACGTACGACACCGGAAGCCCGATCATCACCCTGTTCGCATGTCATCCGAAGGGTTCGGCTGCCAAGAGGATCGTCGTGCGAGGCGACCTCGTCGCAGGCCGCCGCATCGCGTGAGGTCTAGTCACGGTGGATGGGTACCATCAGCGCCTTGAATGACACGCCGGACGTGAGCGACTCGACGTCGCAGGTCCCAATCACAACAACTGAACCGGTGGCCGCGGAAGACTCGCTGGTCGTCGCCAATTCCAAGTTCCCGAAATGGCCTGTGGTGCTTGTTGGTGTGCTGATGCTGTTCGGCATCGCTGCCGCCATCGCTTGGCCGATCAACCTGCCCTATTACGCCCTCGCTCCAGGGCCGGTGTATGACGTCGACGACTTCGTCATCATCGACGACGCCAATGTGCCCACCGGTGGCCTCGTCGAAGGAGAATCAGCTGCGGGCGGGGAGGGCGAACTCTTCTTCCTCACGGTTTCGCTTGCCGAGGTGAACCTCTTCGAATACATCGGCGGACTCATCGACGAGTCCGTCGATCTGCGACCTCGTGAAGTGATCCGACCGACGGGTGTTTCCCAGGACGACCTGAGGCGGCAGAACATCGACCTGATGGTGCAGTCACAGCAAGACGCCATCTTCGTGGCGCTCACGAAGCTGGGATACGACGTGACGTTCTCCGGTGAAGGAGCACGCATCATCGAGATCACGCCTGGTTCCGCAGCCGAAGGAGTCCTTGAACCCGAGGACATCATCGTCGAGGTGGACGGAGAACCAATCGAGTTCTCCACGGAAGCTGTCGAGCAGGTCGGCGGTCGGGCCGTCGGCGAGACGCTGACGCTCAAGGTGAATCGACCCATAAACGAGACGGAGTTCGAGACGTTCGAGGTGAGGGTCACGCTCGGCCCGCACATCGATGACCCTGAACGCGGCATGATCGGGGTCCTGCTCACCAACGCCCGAGTCGACATCGACTTTCCCGTCGACGTCGTCATCGACTCACAAAACATCGGTGGACCGTCGGCGGGGATGATGTTCACCCTCGAGATCATCGACCTCCTCGATGAGGGAGATCTCACCAAGGGCAATCGAATTGCAGGAACCGGCACGATCAACACGGACGGCGACGTCGGACCCATCGGCGGAATTCGCCAGAAGGTCTTCGCAGCCATCGACGCCGGCGCCGATTACGTGCTGGTTCCACTCGGCAATTTCGATGACGCGGCAGATGCAGCCGGCGACCGCATCGAGGTGGTTCCCATCGCTCACATCGACGAGGCGTTGGAGTTTCTCGCGAATCTCTGAGCGATTGGTCGAACGGTCCAAGCCTGCCCGGGTATCGTGACCGTCTGATGGCCGATTCAGACGATTTCCGCATCCCGAACTTCACGACTTCCCGGCGTGGCTATGACCGCGCCGAGGTAGACGGTTTCGTGCAGCAGATGCGCGCCAAGGTCGAGAGTCTCGAGGCCGAAGTTGCTTCCTTGAATCGCAAGGTCGCCGAACTCGGTGGGCCCCAAGGAGACGACCTTCGATCCGAGTTGACGGCGGTTTCGCGTGACGTCGACCAGATCTTGCAAGCTGCTCGCGAGGCGGCCGACAAGATGCGGACGCGAGCAGCAGAAGACGCTTCGAAATGGCGCGGCGCCGCCGATGACGACTGTCGAGTGATGCGCGACGAGGCAGAGACCCAAGCCTTCCAGCTTCGGAAGGCCGCTTGGGAGTCGAGCACGGAGATGATCGACCAGGTTTCGTCGGCCAGTGCCGATGCGATTCGGCTTGCCGAGCAGGACGCCCTGTTCATCCGGGCCGAGGCCGAGCGAGAAGCTCTGCGGTTGACTGGTGACGCCCGGCGCGACATCGAGGAAGAGTTGCGGGCTGCCAAAGCCGAGGCGGAGCGAGCGATTGCCAACGCCAGGGCCGAGAGCGAAGCGATCTTGGAAACCGCTCGCCAATCGGCAGAAGCGGCTCAGGAACGAGCCCGTGCGTTGGAGGAGCGCCGGGCAGAGCTCATGGGAGAACTCGAGTCTGCACGCTCGTCGATCGACCAGCTCGAGAGCGAGATCGACACGCGCCGGCATGCCATCCACAACGCCGGTATGGGTGAGACGGGCGTTACCGTGGTGCTGCCCGAACCGGCTGCTCCGCCAATGGAGTCCAGCGATCCGCTGGAAGAAGGCTGGATCGACGAGGACGCGTCGGTGCGCATCGTGCGTCCTGATGCGGCGCCACCGGTCATGGCGCAACCAACGGCGTTGGTGGACGCGGACGAATTGGTCGCTGAAGTGCTGCAGCTGCGCGAAGCGCAAGAGCATCGCGACGCGGCGGTCGAAGTGGAGGCTTCTCACCTCGAAGAGGCGGTTGACTCCACAGGCGGCGCGACCGATCAGAGGGACGCCGGCGAGGATCCTGTGACGGAAGATTCGTTGGACGGTCCCGATGTCGACACGAGCGTCGACCACGGTGAATCGGAGTCGTCCGAGGACGCCGAGATTCCGGCCGAAACGCCCTCAGACACTGATGACGGTCCGCCGACCGCTACTCCGCAACCAGATGGGGCGCTCGACGAACTCTTCGCGTCGCTCCGCTCCACTGATGACCGCCCGGATTCCGCGGCTGAAGTGACCGCACCACAACCGCCGTCGCCAGCACAAGAAGTGCCCGCCGAGGAGCCACAAGGAGCCGAGACAGGCGACCACGAATCCGAGTCCATCGCGGAAGCCGTCGTGCCGATCGAGCTGTCAGTCGACCCCTTCGAGTTGCGAGAACGGTTGTTGCTGCCCATCGAGAACCGGGCGTTGCGAGGCGTCAAGCGGACGATCGTCGGTCTCCAGAACCGAGTCCTCGAAGACCTTCGCCTTGCGGGAGATGACTGGTCGCCCGAACCCGTGATGTTCACGGCGACCTTCGAGTCTGAAATCGAAACGCTCACCAATGAAGCGGTTGTCGCCGGATACGCAGGCGCAGGCGAGATGCTCGATCTCGGCGCGATTCCACATCCGAAGGGCGGCAGGCCGACGGATCAGACCGCGCCATTCGTGAAGAAGCTGGTGGAAGCGGTCGCCGAGGCCAGGGCCTCAGCCGCGGCCTCAGGCGGAAGCGCTCGCCAGCAGGCGGCAGCGATATCGAGGGTGTTCCGTGCGTGGCGGACGGACGAGGCCGGTCGACGGCTCCGGGATGCTGCGTACTCCGCGTACCACGAAGGGTTGATTCGCGCTCTCGGGTCGGCGGGCGTCGGCACCGTGAGTGCGATGCCACGTGGTCGAAGTCACGCCGATTGTCCAGCTGTGAAATCCGGGCCGTGGGACCCTGTGCGCGCCGTCGCTGGAAGCGTGGTGGTGCCACCTGCGAGCGCCGGATGCGAGTGCACGGTGGTACCGGCTGGTAACAGTCGGTAGGCCAATAGACTCCAGCTCGTGACTGAACAACCAATACCCATCCGTCCGCGTTCCTCAGGCCCCCGCCGCAGCCTCATCGTTGCCGGGGCGGTCGTGGTTGGTCTGCTCCTGATTGCGCGATCAGCCGCAACCTTCTGGACGGACTATCTGTGGTTTGATTCGGTCTCTCTCACGAGCGTGTGGACCACGCTGTTCGTGACTCGAATCCAGCTCGTGGTGGCCGCATCGATTGTGGCGTTCATCTTGTTGTGGGCCACGCTGGCGCTGGCTGATCGCCTTTCGCCTCGCAGCGGGTTCTTCCCTGGCGGGCCAGACGACGAGCTGCTGCAACGGTTCCAGGACTGGATCGAAGGCAAAGAGCTTCGAGTGCGGACTGCGGTGTCCGCGTTCTTCGGAATCATGATCGGGCTCGGTGCTGCCGTGTGGTGGGACCACTTCCTGCTGTTCCGCAATGGCGGCAGTTGGGGTGTGAGCGATCCCGTGTTCGACAGAGACATCGGCCTCTACATCTTCGATCTTCCCTTCTTCAGGGACTTGTTCGGGTGGGCGTTCCAGCTGGTCCTCGTCATGGCCCTGCTCACCGCCGCGTTGCACTATCTGAACGGCGCCATTCAATTTCAGGGTGGCGACAACCTCTTGAAGGCCTCCCGGGTCACTTCGGGCGTGAAGGTCCATCTCTCGGTGCTGCTGGCGATCCTGGCCGGACTCAAGGCCATCGGCTACCAGCTCGACAAGTGGGAGTTGCTGTATTCGCCGAGAGGTCAAGTGGTCGGTGCCAGCTACACGGACGTCAACGCCCAGCTGCCGGCCTTGAACTTGTTGATTCTGATCTCGTTGGCGGCCGCAGTGATCCTCCTCGTCAATCTGTGGTTCCGTGGCTGGACTTTGCCTCTCGTGGCCGCAGGCCTTTGGCTGTTCACGTCAATCGCCGTCGGCGGTCTCTATCCGGCATTCATCCAACAGTTCCGTGTCGCTCCGCAGGAGCTCGAGCGGGAGTCTGAGTTCGTTGCGAAGAACATCGAATTCACTCGACAGGCGTACGGCTTGGACGACGTGCAGGTGCGCGACTTCGCCGCGTCTCCGAACCTTGACGCGCAGGCGATCGCCGCCAACCGACCAACGATCGACAACATCCGCCTGTGGGATCCAGCGGTGTTGGAAGTGACGTACAAGCAGCTGCAGGAGTTGCGGCAGTACTACCGGATCGCAGATGTGGACGTCGACCGGTACACCATCGACGACGAGATAGTCCAGGTGATGGTGTCTACCCGAGAGCTCGATGAAGAGAACGTTCCAGCCGACTGGGTGAACAGTCACCTCGTCTACACCCACGGTTTCGGTTCGATCGTCAGTCCTGCAGCGGCCGTGACGCCGGAGGGCCAGCCTGACTTCTTCGTCAAGGACATTCCCCCGGTCGCTTCCGTTGATGACCTCGTGATCGACGAGCCGCGGATCTATTTCGGTGCGGACGCCAATGATCGATTTGTCATTGCGAACACCGAGGAAGCCGAGCTGGACTTCCCGCTCGGATCGGGCGTCGATGCAGTGAGCACGAATCAATACGATGGTTCTGGCGGCGTCGACGCCGGTGGCGTCATTCGCAGGCTGGCGTTTGCGCTTCGGTTCGGGGACGTCAACACGCTGATCTCCGGACAGGTGCAGCCCGACTCGAAAGTCATCTTCTATCGCAACGTCGTCGACCGCATCCGCAATGTCGCACCGTTCCTGGAAACCGACGCAGACCCCTACATGGTGGTGGTCGATGGTCGTCTGGTGTGGGTGGTCGACATGTACACGCTGTCGAACCGGTACCCGTACTCGGCGCTTGCCGATCGAAGTCGCCTCGGTGAAGACACCAAACTCATCGGGAATTTCAACTACATCAGGAACTCGGTGAAGGCCGTCGTCGACGCGTACGACGGATCCATGGACCTTTACGTGGTGGATGACGAGGACCCGTTGATTCGAGCGTGGGACAACACGTTCCCCGATCTGTTCGAGCCGGGCGATGCGATGCCAGCCGAGCTCGTCGACAACCTGCGCTATCCGGAAGAGCTGTTCCGGATCCAAAGCGACATGTACCGGGCGTATCACGTGGCCGATCCACGGACCTTCTTCAACACTTCCGACCTGTGGCAGATCGCCATCGATCCGTCGAGCGACTTCGGCGGGACCAGGCTGCTCGGAAACTTCAGTGACTTCGACCCGATGCTGCCGTATTACCTGTTGATGAAGCTTCCGGGGGAGGACGAGCTGTCGTTCCTGATCATGCAGCCGTTCGTTCCGTTGGAGCGACCCAACATGATCTCCTTCCTCGTGGCCAAGAGTGGGCCCGACGACTACGGCGAGATGATCGAGTACGCCATGCCTCGTGACCGTCAGATCAACGGTCCAGGGCAGGTCGGCGCGCTCATCGATCAGAATCCCGACATCTCTCCGGTGTTCTCACTGCTCGACCAGCAAGGGTCAGAGGTGGTGAAGGGCTCGATGCTCGTGGTGCCGGTCGAGGAGTCGGTGATGTACGTCCAGCCGATCTACATCTCTGCCAAGGCCAACAGCGCAGATCAGGGCGTCGACGCCACCGCCATCCCCGAATTCAAGTTCGTCGTGGTTGCGTTCGAGGATCAGATCGTCATGCGCGAGTCGCTCGACCTTGCGCTGCAAGATGTGTTCGGCGGAGATGTCGGGGGCGGTGGCGTAACCCCGCCAGACCCCGGCGGTCCATCCGTGGAGATTCCCGATGAAGTGGCGGACCTCATCGCCGCTGCCGACACGGCGCTGCAGGAAGCCGACGCGGCTCTGCGCGATGGTGACCTCGTCGGCTACGCCACCAAGGTGGAAGAGGCCGCACGGCTGATCGCCGACGCCCAGGCAACACTCGAGGCGCTGACCGGCAGCTAGCCGAGTCCGTCGAGTGTGCTTGCGATCGCGCCTGGCGCGGTTCTACGCACACTCGTCGTTGGTTGGTGCCCCCCGGTTCCGTCGAGTGTGCTTGCGTTCGCGCCTGGCGCGGGTTTAGGCACACTCGTTGTTGGTTGGTGCCCCCCGGGGTCGTCGAGTGTGCTTGCGTTCGCGTGTGGCGCGGGTCTACGCACACTCGTTGTCCTCGCTGGAGGGCTCACCAACGAAGAAGTGGCCCTCCTTGCGGAGAGCCACTACTTCACTTTGATTGCTTGAACCGATCAGCCGTTGTAGCTGCCGGAGCCGGCTGATGGGCGACCGGAGCCGCTGTTGCGGCGCTGGCCGGAGCGATTGCCGCCGCCGGAGCGGCTGTTGCCGTTTCCGTTGCCGCGGTAGCCGCCGTTGCGGTTGCTGGACGACCGGCTGTTGGCCTGGCCACCAGAACGATGTCCACTGTTGGACCGTTCCCGGTTGCCGTCCACGTCTTTGGCGCCGGCCTGCACGCGATTGCCGTCAACGTCGCGGTGCGAAGAGCTGTTGCCATTGCCGTTCCCGTTGCGGGACTTCGAACGCTGACTGTCTTTTCCGCGGTATCGACCTTGGCCGCCGGAGTTTCGACCATTGGATGACCGGCTGCTGTTGCCGTATGAGCGCTCACCGTTGCCGCTGCGTTCGCCGTTGCCGCTGCGTTCACCGCGACCACCCTCAGAACGACGTCCGTCGTTGGAGCGTTCTGGGCGAGATTCGTTCGAACGTTGTGAACGGCTTCCGTCATTCGAACGCTCGCTGCGGGAGTCGTTGGATCGGTTGTCATCTGAGCGGTAGCTCGAGCTGCGATGGCCACCCGAACGCTGTCCACCAGAACGCTGTCCACCAGAACGTCGACCGCCTCCGGAGCCACGGTTCTGGTTGCGTCCACTATTGGAACGACGAGCCCCGTTACGCTGACCGCCTGAAGGACGGCTCTGCTTGGAGGGAGGGGCGTCACCACGGCGGGTGCCCCCGTCCTCCAGGTCGTCGGTGTCGGGCAACGCGAGGCCAACGTCCAGTGAGAGGTCACGCTGGATGCGGCGAACTGCTCCGGTCTGATCGCCCATGACGAGAGAGACGACGACGCCGGACTCACCGGCACGGGCCGTACGACCGGAACGGTGGACATATGCCTTCGAGTCCTCTGGAGGATCGAAGTGCACGACGCTTGCGACGCCATCGACGTGGATACCGCGAGCGGCCACGTCGGTGGCGACTAGTGCTTGAACGTGACCGTTCGAAAAGGCGCGCAACGCACGGTCGCGTTGGCTCTGGGAACGGCCACCATGGATTGCTGCTGCTTCGACGCCTGCCCCGCTGAGTTGCCTGGCGAGACGGTCGGCACCACGACGGGTGCGGCAGAACACGATGGAAGGAGTTGACTCATGAATGATCGAAGCCGTGTGGTCGACCCGGTTCTCGGAGTTGACCCTCCAGAAATGGTGACGAATGTCGGCCGAGTTGTCGTCCTTGCCGCCGAGGTCGTGCTTGACCGGATCATTCTGATAATCGCGGGTCAGGACTGCGACATCACCGTCGAGCGTTGCTGAGAACAGCACCGTCTGGCGGTCGTCTGACGTCTGGTCGAGAAGGCGGCGAACGGCGGGAAGGAATCCCATGTCGGCCATACGGTCGGCTTCGTCGATGACGACGTAGCTGACGTCCTCGAGCGTGAGCGAGCCCTGGTCGAGGAGATCCTCGAGGCGTCCGGGGCAGGCCACGAGCAGATCGACACCCTGATTGAGGGAGCGAAGCTGTGGGCCGTAGCCGACACCGCCATAGATGGCTGCGATGTATTTCTTGCCGGCCTTGGCGACGGGCATGAGTTCGCGGCGGATCTGCTCGGCGAGTTCACGGGTTGGCGTGAGAATGAGTGCAGTCGGGCGACGTCGCTCTGCCTTGGGAGCGTTGACGACGGCGGGAATGCCGAATGCGAGTGTCTTGCCTGATCCTGTGGAGGCTCGTCCGAGAATGTCTCGGCCTGCCAACCCATCGGGGATCGTGGCTTCTTGGATTGGGAATGGGGAATCGAACCCCTGGTCCACAAGGACCTGGGCGATCGGTTTTGGTACGCCTAAGGCGCGGAAGCTGACGGACATGAGTGATCTGTCTCCTGATAGCAATTGCTGCTCCACTCGAACTACGCGTTTTGCGGTCGAGTTGGGGAGACGAGGCGATCTGCCCGAGAGTGAACTACACCATGTGATCACCCAGGAGCGCGTGTAACGCTGGCCTCCACTGGATGAGGTGCAGCCAGAACTGTAACAGAGTTTCGCGACTTCTCAGTCGTTCGGGCTATTTGGCGAGTCTGGCGATGACGTCGTCGAGATCGGCGTGGTCGCCTGGGTGGTCTTCGTAGTCCTCGTAGAGGATCTTGTCGCCGGGTCCGATGACCAACGTCGCGCCCAGCTGCGTCGGTCGGCGGCCGAGGTTCTTCTGCCTGTTTCCACCGGCCAGCGACTTCACGCCCGCAAGTACGGCCTTTGGCCGCAAGATGGTGCCAAGGCTCATGGTGCCGGTACCGATTACGTCGGCCGCTTCACCGTCTTCGTCCAACAAGACCTGGAACGGGTAGCCCGTGTCCTCGATGAACGCCTTGGCATATCGTTTGCCGCCGGTGCCGATGGCTGTGATCTGGTCAGCACTGAACTCGGCTGCTCTGTCGCGGACCTGACCGGCCCGCTCGCGACACGTCAGTCAACCAAAATGGCGGAGGAACAACAACGCATGCGGGGCGTCCTTCCAAAGGTCGCCGAGGCGGTATGTGTTTTCTTCGGGGTCGATGACCGTTATGTCTGCGAGTGCTGTTGCGTCGAAAGGCATGTGCAAACGTTAGACGGGGTTGCGGGCGAGATGTTCGTTCCGAGTCATTGAGCCACCAAGGCGGCTTGCACCAGATCGATGAGTTCGGCGGTGCTCATCTGGCGGCCGGTTTCGAGATGCACGGCAAGTTGGGCTTCTTCCGCTTCGCGGCGCACTGTTTCGAGCACTCGCTTGACATGGAACTCCGCTTCAGGCCAGTGCACCGTGCCAATCGACTCCCAAATGGATTCGCACGCGCCCAGGATCTGCAACCCGCGCTCGGTGCGGCCGCGATCGATCTCGATGATCGCAATCACCTCGGCTCCCGATGCGATTCCTTCCAGGTAGCCATCGAAGACCATCTGATCGAATGCTTCGTGTGTCTGGGCGGCTGCCGCTTCGAGGTCGCCTGACGCGAGTAGTGCAAGAGCCAGGTTCCACCGGCTCCAGGCGATCATCACCGGGTAGTTGGTTTCTCGGGACCACGCGAGGAGGTCGAGTCGAGTGTCGAGCGCTGAGGAGACGTCGCCGAGCTCGATGTACTTGCCACTGATGAACAACCGAGGGAGAAAGAGGTCCACACCGGCGTCGACCGACTTGAAGTATCCGATGACCTCCTCGAGAAT
>JABDJC010000170.1 GCA_013003395.1 Acidimicrobiia bacterium | reverse complement strand
CGGTGGTGTTGACCACGGTGGTGTTGGCAGGATCGAGCTCGGGGTCGTCGAGCAGGATTCTTCCGAAGAGAGCCGCCATGCCGACAACCACGATCACGGCAGCAGCCGACATGGCGAACGCAAGAACATTGCGGCGTCGATCAGAACGCTTCGGATCGAGGGGAGGTATCGGCGCTCCCCGACCAGCATCGATCAAGGCACGTGCGGCGTCTCTACCGAGATCGTCGATGTTCATCTGAGGTCTTCCTTCTCTGCGTGCAGACTCTTGGCGAGGCTCGAGCGAGCTCGATGCAATTGGGCTTTCACGGTTCCCTCAGCGATCTCGAGCACGTTCGCGATTTCGGCGATCGACAGATCTTCGAGGTAGTGGAGCGCCACCACTTGGGCTTGTCGCTTGGGGAGCGCTCGCACTCGATCCCAAAAGGCTTCGTATTCCACCGACAGGGTCGGCATGGTCCAGTCGTTGCGAACGCCGAGGCGAACCAGAGCTTTGCTCTCGCTTCTCAGGCGACGAAAACGCGACATGGCGAGATTGGAGGCGACCCGCCGAACCCAACCGTGGGGATTGTCGTAACGGCCCACGTCGTCCCAACTCTTGTGCGCCCTCAGGAACGTTTCCTGGGTGAGGTCTTCTGCGACTGCCTTCGAACCGGTGAGTCCGTAGACGAGTCCGAATATCGACCGATACTCGGAGCGGTAGAAGCTGTCGAAGTGCAGCGGAATCCGCACGAGCTCGTCGTCAGGGGGGACAACGCTTTCAGTCATCGGGTACAACACACAAGGTCAACGCACGGGCGCGCCTCGAGGTTTACCTGAATCTGGCCGAAGCGCGTCGAAAAAGCTTCGAGCTGCGAGGACGCAGCTACCGGTAATTCAACGTCATGGCGAAGCCGGCGGCGATGCCTGCAAGCCCGATGACGAGTTTGTTGTTGTCGGTGCCACCAGGCACGAGACCGATGTAGTTCAGAATGATGATCAGCGCACCGATACCCATGAGACCGAACATGATTGCCACGTACCAGACCGGTGAGGGTCCTTGAAGTTTGGCTTCGGTCTTCTTTGAGGGTGGTGGCGGCGCTTTGCGCGCTGGCTTTTTGCGACCTTTGGAAACTGGCATATGACGGAGAGTAGCGGCGTTGGGAGTAGCACCCAAGCCTCAGTACCCTGCTGAATCCGCTGGAGGACACCTTGGACACACCAAACGATCTCGCCGACTCAGCCGTTTCGGTGCCGAAACCTTCGATGGCCGTGCGTCTCATTCGTGGGATCGGCTGGACAAGCATCACGGTTGGCGTCCTGATCCTCGGTTTCGTGGTGCAACAACTGTTCGTTACCGACATTCTGGCGCAGCGCGAACAGACCGCTCTCGGTGAGGCCGCCGAGGAGTATTTCGACAGTGCCGTGGTCGAGGACGTCGAGGTTGTTCCCGGCTTTGGGATCGTGGAACCAGGCGGGAATCCACCGCCGATCGAGCCGGGCCAGTCGTCGATGATCCTGAGGCGCGAAGCGTCACCTGAGCTTGGAACGGCGTTCGCCACGATTCGGATTCCGAAGCTGGAGAAGCTGACAGAGGGTTGGACGATCGTCGAAGGCGTGCGACGCGCCGACCTCACCACCGGGGCGGGCCACATGCCCGCAACGGCGCTCCCTGGACAACCGGGCAATGCGGTCATCAGTGGTCACCGCACCACGTACGGTGCACCGTTCCACAACCTCGATGAGTTGGTCGCAGGCGATCGGATCGAAGTCGACACTGCAATCGGGACCCACGTCTACGAGGTCAGAGAGCGCATCGTCGTGAAGCCGACGGCGCTGTGGGTCACGGACCCGCGACCTGGCGCATGGCTCACGCTCACAACGTGTCACCCGAAGTGGGCGGCGAGCGAGCGCCTGATCGTGTTCGCCGAGCTCATCGAAGGGCCCAACGCCGAGGTCATCAAGGCCATTTCGTGACTGGAGCGCAATGCTGAAGCGGATGTTCAACTCACTACCGGGTCCGACGCCGGTTCGCATTGCGCTTGGCGTAGCGATCGCCGCAGTGGCGCTCGTCGCACTCTTCTTCTTCTACGACTGGCTGGGTCAGACCTACCTCGATACCGGAGGGACCATCGGGTGAAGGTTCTGGTCATCGACAACTACGACTCCTTCACCTTCAACCTGGTGCAGTATCTCGGGGAGTTGGGATGTGACCCGATCGTGGTGCGTAACGATCAAATGACTCCAGCCGAGGGAGCAGCGCTCGCACCGGACCGGTTGTTGATTTCGCCAGGTCCGGGGCGTCCCGAAGACGCTGGTCATTCGGTGGAGTTCGTCAAGACTCTCGGAACCCAAATCCCGACGTTGGGAGTCTGTCTCGGCCATCAGGCCATCGCTGTGGCGTTCGGGGGAGCGGTCGGACGGGCGCCCGAACCGCGCCACGGAAAGACCTCAGAGATCCATCACGACGGCACCGGCGTGTTCACCGGGCTGTCGAATCCGTTCATGGCAACGCGGTATCACTCGCTGTGTTCCGTCGAGCTTCCTGAAGTGTTGGAAGTCACGGCACGGTCCAACGACGGAGTAGTGCAAGGCGTTCGCCATCGAGAACTCCCTATCACCGGCGTGCAGTTTCACCCAGAGAGCGTCATGACGACTGAAGGTATGGCGCTTCTGAAGAACTTCGTCACGCAGGGGTAACCTCGGCTTTTGCCGACAGGAGGTACCCGTGACGCTCGAGGCGCTGACACAAGAGGCTGGCGACAAGAGAGAAACCGTCAGAGAACTACTCGCTCGTACTCCCGAAGAGTATGGCGAGATCCGCGATCTGTGGAAGGTGCACTCGCTCGCTGAGGACGCTCGCGACATCCCGGGTTTGATGTCGACACTCACCGAGGATTGCGTTTACGAGCTGGTGCAAAGCGGTCATCGTTGGGAAGGTCACGCCGGGGCCACCCAGTTCTACATGGGATTGCTCGGTGGGTTTCCCGACATCGAGTTCTCACTCACGAGCATCATCATCGGCCCGCAGGGTGTGTGCGAAGAAGCCGTCGTCACCGGTACGCACATGGCAGAGTGGCTCGGCCGTCCGCCCACAGGAACCAAGGTTGCCTTCCGAGTAGTGATCTTCTTCCCGTGGGATCCACAAGCCAAGCTCTTCACCGGCGAGAGGGTCTACACGTTCTTCCCAGACGGCGAGGACATCGCCGCCTGAAAGGGCCGTTACTCGGCGAGAGCGAACCCTTCGGCGGACTCGATCACGAGGCCTTCCGTGACGAGTTGATCGATCGCACTGGAAACGCCGTCCGCTGAAACGACATCGCCGGCGATGATCTCTCCCGCCGTACGCCGACCGTCCAGCAGGGCTCGCAGCACCGCTCCACGCGCCTGCCGATTCGATCCCTCGAATCGACCTTGCGGCCGCGGGGCGACGTAGGCGTCCGGTCCGCTGCACCAATCGACGACCGGACAATCGCCGCAGCGGGGGGACCGTGCAACACACACGTACGCCCCCAGATCCATGACAGCTTGATTCCAGAGCGCAGCATCGCCTCCAAGTAGCTCGGCGGCGACGTGGTCGAGCGCAGCGCCGTCGAGTGGTTCTCCAACCCAACGCGACAAGACGCGCCTGAGATTGGTGTCGACGGCGGCCGCTTGCTTTCCGAACGCGAACGCGGCGAGAGCGGACGCCGTATACGGACCTACGCCGGGTAGATCGGTGAGGTCAGCCGGCCATCCGTCCTTCGCCACCTGGACCGCTGCATCCCGCAGGCGTTTGGCCCGCGAGTTGTACCCCAGCCCTGACCACAGCTTCAGCACCTCGTTCAGAGGTGCCTGTGCCAGGGACTCCACGTTCGGGAATCGCTCGATGAACGCCTCGAAAAATGGGACGACGCGAGGTGCCTGGGTCTGTTGCAGCATGACTTCTGAAACCAGCACGAGGTACGGGTCACCGACGTCGCGCCAGGGATAGTCGATCGCTTGCTCCACGAACCACGCCTCGAGCGCGTCGTTGCGCGCTTCGCGAACGGCAGCGTTCACGGCGCTGCGGTGGTCGTTGTGGTGGACGAGGTGGACGTTGTCGTGGTGGTCGTTGTGGTGGTCGACGAGGTTGTTGTCGTAGGAACGGGCACGCCGAGGATCACGTCGACGACCGTGCCCTCCGGAACGGTTTCGTTGGCAGCGGGTGAGTGAGACACGACCGTCCCGACCAGACTCCCACTCACTTCCTCAGTCCCGGCGAGGTTGAAAACGAGACCGGTCGCCTGCAACAGGTCCCTGGCCTGTCCCTCGGAGAGATTGAGGAGGAGCGGCACCCGAACATCTCGCAGTTCACCCACGACCAAGGTGACGGTGTCTCCGACCTCCAACACTTGACCAGCCACTGGCGACTGCTCGGCGACTCTGCCGTCGAGCCCGCTGGCAAGAGTCACGTCGATCGGCGTCGGATCGATGGTGACGACGAGTCCAAGCCCTTCGAGTTCGGCAGTGGCCGCGGCCACCGTATCGCCGACGACCGACGGGAGGTTGACGGGCGCTGGGCCGGTAGAAACCATCACGACGACGCGGATGTCTCTCGGCGCGAGCTGATCGGCAGGCGGAGTCGTTCCCACCACGAAGCCTTCGAGAATCTCGTCGTCGAACACCTCTTGGATCTCCAGATCACTGAAGCCTGCTTCTTGGATCTGCCTCAATGCGTTGTCCAGTGCGAGACCTTCGACGTTCGGCATGACGACGATGCTCGGCCCCGCAGACACCTCGAGATCGACGACAGATCCGGGACCGGCGACGCCAGACCTTGGGTTCTGGTCGACGACGATGCCCTCAGGCGCGTTCTGATCGTTCACCGCCACGAC
>JABDJC010000160.1 GCA_013003395.1 Acidimicrobiia bacterium | reverse complement strand
TGATACAGACGAGAACTCGCATCGCTACTGCTTCTCCTGCGGGATTGCCCCTCGCCGCCAAACAAGGCGCAGCCGGATTCCATCCGGCTGCAATCGGATCTCATCCGGCACCGCCATCAGGATTTCATCCTGACGTCGTCAGGATCGAACAGTGGCTGCGAACCGACGCGAGCCACCTTCACCGGGTACATCTCGTTCATGTACATCACTTGGAGATCGGTCCCCTCGACGGCATGCTCTGGCGGGAGGTACGACATCAGCAGATACGCACCCAGCGACGGAGCGGCACCGGCGCTCGTCACGTACGAAACCCGATCCTTGGCGTCGACGATGCGTTCGCCATCAAGTGTGAGGATCGGTTCGGTGCCGGTCATGTACCGCTTGACGCCCGAAGCCGACGTGTGATCTTCGACCGTCAGCGTGCAGAGCACCGCCGCCGGTTCCTCGTCGCGAGCCTTCAAGTACGCCTCTTTGCCGATGAAGTCGGCCTTCTTCACGCGTGGCCGGGCGAGGCCGGCTTCCACAGGCGAGTAGTCGTTCTCGAGTTCGGCGCCGATCAGTCGATAGCCCTTCTCGAGTCGACCGGTCGTGCCGTACACGCCCGCGCCAACCGGGACCACGTCGAACTCCTGGCCGGCTTCCCACAGCAGATCCCACAGCTTGAGGCCGTGCTCCATGTCGGTATAGATCTCCCACCCGAGGTCCCCGACATACGAGATGCGGAACATCGTCGCCGGGATCGAGCCGATGGTCACGTGCTTCACAGTCCCGTAGGGGAAGCCCTCGTCGGAGATGTCGTCCCGGGTGAGTTTGCTGACCAGATTGCGGGCGTTGGGTCCCCAGACACCGACCGTGCACATCGCCGACGTCTTGTCGATCATGGTGACCGAGCCGTCATCGGGCAGGTGCTTGCGGAACCAGAAGCTGTCTCGGCCGCCGTCGAACCCGCCGGTGACCACCCGGTAGTGGTGGTCGCCGAGCCGCATGATCGTGAGGTCGGATTTGAACCCACCGAGTGGAGTGAGGATCGGTGTGTAGACCGCCCGGCCAACGGCCACGTCAGTCTGGTTGGCGGCCATCTTCTGGATGTAGTCAACGACTCCGGGACCGACGAAGTCGAAGATGGCGAAGGCTGTCAGGTCGATCATGCCGACGCTGTCTCGCATCGCGAGGTGTTCCGCATTCTGGATCGGTGACCACCAGCGGGCGTCCCATTCGTGCTCTCGGTCTTCGACGCCGTACTTCTCGACGAGCGGTGCGTTTGACTCGTACCAGTGTGGGCGTTCCCAGCCGCCTGCCTCGAAGTAGACGGCACCCAGCGCCGACGTTCGCGGATGGAACGTCGAGATCCTGCTGTTGCGTTGGCTGTCCCATTGCTCGCGAGGGTGGACGATGCCGTACGTCTTGTTGAAGTGCTCGGCACACCGATCGAGGATGTGCTGTTCGGTCTTCTGATACGGATAGAACCGGGTGATGTCCGAGTGGTGTGGCTCGATTTCCGGGTAGCCGTGGGTCATCCATTCGGCAACCGTCTTGGCGGTGCCGGGACCTTCCTTGATCCAGATCGCCGCGGCCGACCAGAGGTTGCCCACTTCAGTCTCTCCGATGAGCGGCATCGCGTCTGGCGTCAAAGACAGCAGTCCGTTGATGCCGTAGCGCATCTCCGCGGTCTCGAGGATCTCAGGCATGAGGTCCAGCGCGTCTTCGAGTTGCGGGTCGAAGTCGTCCTGTGTCAGCGGTAGCTCGGTCGGGGAGAGGCGCGATTCGGCGATCGAGGGGATCTCGTCTGGACGGTGGAAGATGGGACGGTGGGCGTATGAGCCGACTTCCATCGAACCGCCGGTCTGCCGCTCGTACATGAACGTGTCCATGTCGCGCACGATCGGGTAGCCGATCTCGTTGCCGGTCTCCTGAAGGATCTCGATCGGCCCGACGTCGATCATCTGGTGCACTGCGGGCGTCAGAGGGATGTTGGCGCCGGCCATCGCGGCAATCCGGGGACTCCATACACCGCACGCGATGACGCAGTACTCGGTCTCGATGCGCCCCTTGTCGGTGACCACGGCTTTGATGGCGCCGTCTTCGACTTCCATGTCGAGGACTTCGGTGTTCGGGAAGACCTTGGCGCCCGACGCCTGAGCTTTCTCGCGCATGATGGTGCCGGCTCGCAACGAGTCGACCACGGAAACGCTCGGCGTGAAGAACCCTCCGAGGATGATCTCCTCGTTGATGAAGGGGACCTTCTCTTTCACCTGAGCGGGTGTCAGGAGTTCGGCATCGATGCCCCAGGTCTTGGCCGAGGTCATGCGGCGGCGCAGCTCTTCCATGCGGGCCTCGGTGCGGGCGACCTCGATGCCACCGCAATACACCTGCACCCCCATCTCTTCGTATTCCTTCTGGCTCTCACGAGTCAGCGAGGTCATCTCCTTGGAGTGATCCACAGGGAAGAGGAAGTTGGATGCGTGACCGGTCGAGCCTCCCGGGTTCGGCAGCGGTCCTTTGTCGATCTGGACGATGTCGGTCCAGCCGAGATCAGCGAGGTGACCGATCAGGCAGTTGCCGACGATGCCGGCGCCGATGACGACGACCTTGGCGCGCTGGGGAAAGTCACTCACGCTTGTTCGCTCCTGAGACGAGGGTTCCACGATGCGGTTTCGTGCTGTATCGCGGAACGAGGATACCCGTGCTCAGGTGCCGATGTCTATGCCGTTTTGACGGAGCAGCACCGACGTAGCGAGGCAGGGATCCACCAAGACCTGAAGCGAGGGAGTCTCTTCAGCAGTCCCCAAACTCAATCCGTCAGGTCATGTGGAGTGACGCTCGCCGGTCGACGTAGATCAGGCCTTTGACGTCGTCATAAAGCAGCGGCCTGGACGGCGGCGCGCCGTCACGGGCGGTCACCGCAGCGATCACCGGAGTTGCGAAAGAAGCCCCGCTCCACAGCACGAGGTTTTTGTCGCCGGCACCCCGAACTCCAACCAGGTCGACGCCCGGAGCCATGCGGTTGTACGGCATGCGCATCTTCGGAGGAGCAACCCGCCGCGCGTTCTCGTCCCACGCCGTGCTCTCCGTAGCCACGTCGAGCGGCTCGACGCCGATCACTCGTGCCATGTCGGCAGGGTAGAAACGCGACGTCACATCGTCGTTGCCGGCCGCCGCAAAGATCTGTCCCTTGAAGCGTCGCTTCCAACCTGCAAAGGCTTTCGCCAAAAGCGGCAGGGGATTCTTGACGTCAACCGTATAGGTACCCAGCGACATGTTCAGCGCAGCGATGTTTCCATCACCTCGGTGGCGCTCGATCAACCTCAGGAGGGACTTGTACACGTGGAGTTCGGTGGTCAGGGAGGCGTTTGGCGGAATACTGCGGCCGGTCACCTCGCTGTGAGGCACCGACTGGGCCCGCACGATGCTCACGCCCGTTCCAGGAGAGATCTGTCGGATCAGGCTTGCAATGAACGTCCCGTGTCCGCCCCCGTCGACGTCTGCGTCGAGGGTTGCATCCCACTGCGTGAACTTGTCGATGTTTGGATTTCGCGTCGGGACGAATCCGGTGTCGACGACCCCGATCACATTGGAGATCTTGGCCTTCTTGGCAGCGATCTTCGGACGATCGAGATGCGCCGGGAACGCGCAGGCCGGCTCGCCGGGCTCGAAGCCCCAGTGATTGGCGGGCGCGAACACATGCACGACGCTGGCATTGGCGTTGGCGGGTAGTCCCAGCACGATCTGTTGCGGGTCACCGCTGCGAATCTTGTAGACGTCGACGATCTTCGTGATCTCCGTCGCGTATCGCTCGTCATCGTCGTCGCAGTCGGCGGCGTCGCTCGGCGGGCAGTCAGTCGTGCATCGCAGGATGTCAGCCACGTCAGAAGGCGGCAATGGTCCTCGTGCCCCGGGGATGTCAACGTTCTGGCCACGCTCGACGAGCACGATGTTGCGGAGGTAGGCCGGGGGCTCGTAGTGGCCTTCCACGTGATCTTTGCGAGGGTTCGCAGCTGCCATGGTGTTCCCTTCCAACGCTTGCGGACGTCCAGGTACGAGAGCGACCTGGGTGGCAAAAGATACAGTTCATATCTGGACAGTGCTGGGGTGGATGAGAGAGGAGGCAGATTGATCGATCGCCAAACTGCCGAGTCGCTCGACGATCGGGCGCGGTTGGCTCCTCAAGACTTGCTGACCGAGGGGGCCTCAGTTGTCCCGCGGCTTCGGGAGCAGGCAGACCACGGCGGAATGGCAGCGTGGCTGCGAGCCATGGGGGTCGCCACTCGATCCGTCGGCACGCTGGCCGAATCGGTGCTGCTACTCGAGGATGCGGTTGCCGCGGCGGTTGCTGCCGGCGATGACACGTTGATTGCCGAAGCCCGGTTGAGTCTTTCGGGCTCGCTCGCCATGCTCGGCGACAATTCCAGCGCAGTCCGCCAGCTCGCTGAGGCATCCAAGCTCGCGCACGGCGACGCCTTGCTCGGCGCCAGACTCGATTTCCAGCACGGCACCATCTTGGCCCGCCAAGCCATGCCGACGGAGGCCATGCCATATCTGTCGAGTGCTCTCGATCGCTACCGGGCAGCAGGAGATCGACCACGAGTGGCTCTAACCCTCAAGAATCTGGGCAATCTCCACACCTACGCCGGCGACATCGACGCCGCAACCGACGCGCTGAGTGAGGCCAGGGATATCTACCTTGAGCTTGATCGGGCCCTTGATGTGGCCGGCGTCGAGTACAACCTGGGTCAGTTGGCACTGGCGCGCGGGGACATACCAGTAGCGCTGGAGTTGTTCCGGAAGAGCGAAGACGCCAGACGCGAACTCCTCGGTCCCGACTTCGAACCCCACGTCGGGCAGGCTGAAGCGTTACTGGCCGGTGGCTTGTTCACGGAAGCAGTCGCCTTGGCCAAACGGATGCGAAACGAGCTTCACGATCGAGGGCAAGGTGCCGACGAGGCCGAGGCTGCGTTGCTGTTGGCACAAGCGTCGCTTCTGGCGGGTGACCTCGATACGGCTCGAGCCGCTGGGATCGACGCGGTGGCGTTGACGATCGAACAAGAACGCACCGGGTGGTCCGCCCACGCTCGCTTTGTGCTGCTCGAAGCTCGCTATCACTCAGGTGACCGGGCCGAAGGCATGGTCACCGAGGCCGAAGAGATCGCTTCGCAGCTCGATGATGCCGGCCAGTCCATCCCGGCGACCGGCTGTTGGCTCTTGGCGGGACGCCTCGCACTCGAAGCGGGAGCGCTGCGTGCTGCTGAGCGCTCGTTCGCCCGCCTCGAGAGATATCGCAACCGGGGGCCCATCGAGCTACGGGTTCAAGCATGGCTCGCCGCGGCGCTGCTGCGTGGAGCAAAGGGAGATTCACGTGGCGCGGACGCAGCGGCTCGCGCTGGAGCCCGCACCATCTCCTCCTTCCAATCCGTACTGGGAGCCACGGACGTCCGAGTGGGTGTTGCCCAATACGGAGTCGAGCTCAACGAGCTCGGCATGCGCCTTGCCTTGGACTCGAAACGACCTCGGCGGGTTTGGGAGTGGATGGAGCGGACGCGTGCCGGAGCTGCTCGGATCCGGGCGGTGGTGCCGGCGATGGACGACGAACTCACGCGTAACGTCGCCGCTTTGCGGCGGATCACCGCGGAGTTGCGCGACGCAACACCAGCCTCGAGCCTCGGGCTGGTTCGGCGACAGGCCGGCTTGCAGGAGGCGATCCGTTCGAGGGCGCGGACGTTGTCAGGCAGCGGACAGGTCGACATGGGCGGTTCGATGTTCGAGGAAGTCCGAGGCCAACTCGGCAACGCAACGCTCATCGAAATGGCTCTCGTGGATGGCCGGCTGTGGGCAGTTGTCCTCGATGGGAGTGCTTCGCTGCACCAACTCGGTTCGTTGTCGGACATCGAGTTCGAACTCAGTTCGCTGAAGGCAACGCTCCGCCGGGTCGCCGGTCGGGGCCTGGACGATGTGGCGACCAACACCATTGCGCACATTTCCGGTCAGTTGAACCGCATGCTGCTGCCGAGCAATCTCGACGCGACAGAAGTGGTCGTTGTGCCTCCCGCGCAACTGCACGCGGTGCCTTGGTCGATGCTGCCGCAGCTGTCCTCCTCGTCGGTGTCTGTGGCTCCTTCGGCCGAGCAGTGGCTCAACGCAAAACGTCGCGCCGGGTCGGGCGAGGGAGTGCTGATCGCGGCCGGCCCTGGGCTGGCGCACGCTGACGCCGAGGTGCACGACCTGCTCAACATCTATCCCAAGGCAGCCGTCTACGCCAGTGAAGATTCCGACGTCGACGCTGTACTCCAGGATCTCGACGGCGCACGCGTCGCCCACATTGCGTGCCACGGCACGTTCCAGTTCGAGAATCCGATGTTCTCTGCCTTGCAGTTGGCCGCGGGTGACCTGGTCACGTACGACATCGAGCGGCTCGATGCGGCACCCGCAATCGTGGTGTTGTCGTCATGTGACGCCGGACTGTCTGCGGCTCGACCAGGTGACGAACTCATGGGGCTCACCTCGGCGATGCTGTCTGCGGGTACGAGCAGCCTGATCGCGAGCATCGGTCTGGTCCCAGACACGACGGCGACACGACAGTTCATGCTTGCGCTGCACGACAAGATGAGGAGCGGAAGCCCACCTGCTGTGGCCCTCGCTGCAGCTCAACGCGAGGCTGCCGGTGATACCGCCGCTGCATTGGCCGCGGCGTCATTCGTCTGCTTTGGGTCGTAGGCTCGTTTTCGGCGAGGAGTATGAGACATGGCATGGATAGACACGGTCAGAGAAGATGAGTGGGATGGCGACCTGGCGGCGCTGCGTGATCGGGTAGTCGACAGCGAGCACGACCGCGTCGACAACATCATGCAGATCCACTCGCTGAATCCGAATGCCCTCGCCGCCCACGACCTGTTGTATCGGTCGGCCATGGCCGGAACCGCGACGCTGAGGAAAGTCGAACGGGAGCTCGTGGCATACGTCGTGAGTCTCACCAACGACTGTCACTATTGAGTGGTTCATCACGGCCGCGGTCTGCGGCGTCTCCTCAAAAACGATGAGCTTTTCGACGCCATTGCGAATGACTGGCGAACCGCTGAACTCGGCGATAAGCGCAAAGCCATGCTGGAGTACTCGGTGAAGCTCACGGTCTCACCTGGAGCTATGGCCGAATCAGACGTCGTCGCATTACGAGACGTCGGCTTCTCCGATCGCGACATCCTCGACATCTGCGAGGTCGTGTCCTACTACGCGTACGTGAATCGCGTCGCCGACGGACTGGGCGTCCAGTTGGAGACCTGGCTCGAGACCTAGTGCGAGTTCTCGTACGGTGATGCCCCCCTGCGGCCTGGCGGCCGCTGTCCCCCCAACACTCGCTGCGCTCGCGAGGGGGACAGAGGTCCCCGCGTCGCTCGTTGGGGGACGCTCCTTTTCCTCCCCCGTCGACGGAGGAGACGGTTGGGGGAGGCTAGGAGGGGGCACAACGGGTGAAGGTCCATCGCGTCCGTAGTGCTCAGGACGCGGCGATCGAGGACTCCCTAGATGGATGCCTTCTTCTCGGCTTCCATCTGGAGACCCTTCAGTAGACCGCCGAGACCACGCTCTAGAACCTTCTTCAGCACAGGACCCATCAAGCGTCCTGTCGTGGTTGGCGTGTACTCGTAGTCGATCGAGACGTCGGTTCCGCCTGCAGCTTCGGTCAGTCTGAAGTCGGCAATGCCTTCTTTCAGCGGGACCTTCGTCATCTCATAGATGTGCACAGTCATGCGCTCACCAGGCTG
>JABDJC010000152.1 GCA_013003395.1 Acidimicrobiia bacterium | reverse complement strand
CGATTCGACATGGCGGGAGTCGGCGACAGTGAACTGGTCGAGGGTGGACTGCTCTACGTGGAGCGGACCCGAGCCGACGTCGTTGCCTCGATGGATGCACTGAGTGAGCGCGTGGACTCCCGTCGCTTCCTCCTGATGGGCTTGTGTACCGGGGCCTACAACGCCTTCAGAGCCGCACTCATCGACGATCGCGTGGTCGGGTGCATCCTGCTCGACGGCTATTCGTATCCCTCGATTCGCTCTCAGATCGAGCACTATCGCAAGCGGGTTTTTCAGCTGAAACGGTGGGTCGACTTCACGAAACGCAAGCTCGGAATCGACACCCCATCCGGTTCGGCGGTCCAAGGTGACCTGGTGGTCTTCGAGAACGAAGTGGTCTCGAAAGAGCGATTTGCAGGCGAACTCCAATCACTCATCGACCGGAACGTCCGATTGCTGCTCGTCTACACAGGACTCGGACCGTTGAGCTTCACCTATCGCAGGCAGCTTCACGATGCGTTCCCCAAGATCGCGCTCGACGACGTCGCCACCGTGCACTTCTATCCGGCAGCCGACCATACGTTCACGTTGCCCGGCCACCGGCAACGTCTGCTCGACGATCTGGACACTTGGCTCGCCGACGAGTTCGAATCCGAGACGGCTGCCAGGGGCTGACCTCAAGATCTGACAACTATGCGGCCGTGACTACCGTTTGTCGGACGCGACGGGGATGGACTTTGGATTTCGCATGGAACGACGAGCAGATCGAGATTCGCAAGCGCATCATCGACTTCGCCCGCACTGAACTTTCACACGACGTAGCCGAACGCGATCAGGCCGGCGAGTTCGGTCGCGACGCGTGGAAGCGGTGTGCCGACTTCGGAATTCAATCGATGTCGGTACCCGCCGAGTACAACACCACAGGCGAGAACACCGATCTGCTCACCGGAGTGCTGGCGATGGAAGCCATCGGATACGGCTACCCCGACAACGGTCTTGCGTTCGCCCTTGCGGCCCAGATGTGGACGGTCCAGCTGCCGATAGTGCACTACGGCACCGAAGAACAGAAGCAGCGCTATCTCCCCGCCATGTGCGCCGGGACGCTGATCGGCGCTCATGCGGTCACCGAACCCGAGTCCGGTTCGGACCATCTGGCGCTGACGACGACCGCGGCCAAAGTAGATGGCGGATATCGACTCACCGGCTCGAAGCGGTACATCTCCCTTGCGCCCGTTGCCGACGTCGCCCTCGTTTTCGCAACCCTCGATCCCGAAAAGGGACGGTGGGGGCTGACGGCGTTCCTCGTCGACCTTCCTTCCGATGGCGTCACCGTGAGCGAGCCCCGCAACAAGATGGGCCTGCGAACGGTACCGATGGGCGACCTCGAGTTCGAAGATTGCTTCGTCCCCGAAGCGAACCGCCTGGGTCCCGAAGGCGCAGGAGCCAGCATGTCCGGCAGTTCGCTGAACATCGAGCGAACCTTCATCCTCGCCAACCAAGTCGGTGCGATGGAACGGCAGCTCGAGCACGCCATCGAGTACGCCAAGACCCGCCGCCAGTTCGACAAGCCGATTGGGAAGTTCCAGTCCGTGTCGAACCGAATCGCCGACATGCGCCTCAATCTCGAAACCGCCCAACTCCTGCTGTACAAGGTGGCGTGGATGCTCGATCAGGGCGACTCGGTCACGGTCGAGTCGGCACTTTTGAAACTTCACCTGAGCGAGGCGTTCATTGCGACAAGCCTCGACGCGATCCGGACGCTTGGTGGGGCCGGGTACATGGCCGAGAACACGGTGGAGCGTGATATGCGCGATGCGGTGGGAGGTGTGCTCTATGCGGGCACTTCCGACATCCAGCGTGTAGTGATTGCCCGGATGCTTGGGCTGTGACCTCGGAGGTCCTTCCAACGATTCCTGCGGTCGTGAGCCGTTCTGCAGAACGTGCACCCGACTCGACTGCTGTGACGATGGCCGGAAACAACCTCTCGTACGGTGCACTCGTCGAGCGTTCCAACCAGATCGCAAACGTACTCGTGGACCGCGGAGTCCAGCGGGGCGATCGCGTGGGACTGTACGCCCACAAGTCGATCGACGTCGTTGCCGGATTGCACGCGATCATGAAGGCCGGAGCCGGCTACGTCCCGATCAACCCTGATGCCCCGGCTGCGTACGTTGAGCACATCGTGCGGGACTGCGGCATCAAGCACCTCGTCACAGGGTCGAGCCGTCGCGGCGTCCTCGCCAAGCTGTCCGACGACCTCGACGTCCAGACCTACCTTGGTTTGGGACCTGATGACGGTTTCGCAGAACGCACGGTCACATGGGACGAGGTCGCTTCCGCGTCGACGGATGAGCCGACGGTGGAGGTCGGCGAAACCGATCTTGCGTACATCATCTTCACTTCTGGTTCGACAGGTGTCCCCAAGGGGATCGCACACAGTCACCGCAGCGCTCTCGCCTATTCGCAAGCATCGTCTACCGCTTTTGGCTTTCGTCCCGACGATCGAATCACCAGCCACGCACCGCTGAACTTCGATCTCTCGACGTTGGAGCTCTTCGCCGGCGCACTCGCAGGTTCGGCAGTCGTGATGATTCCGGAGTCCCACGCTCGGCTGCCTGCGAGCTTCTCGCAGCTCCTTCAAGACGAGCGTGTGACGATCGTCAACGCGGTGCCTTTTGCGCTTGTGCAGCTCTTGCATCGCGGGGCGCTCGACGAACGCGACCTCAGTGCCATTCGTTGGGTCCTGTTCGGCGGAGAGGTCTACCCGACTCGCGACATCCGCGGTTTGATGGATGCTCTGCCGAACGCCAAGTTCGGCAACGTCTACGGACCTGCCGAAGTCAACGGGTGCACCTACCTCGTCGTCCCCGAGATCCCGCCGGATCAAACCGAACCCATCTCGATCGGCTGGCTATATCCGGGAATGGACGCTGTGGTCGTTGACTCGGAGGACAACGAAGTCGGACCCGGTGTCGTGGGCGAGATGCTGGTGTGCAGCGACGCTCACATGATCGGGTATTGGAATCAGCCAGCGCTCACCGAATCCTCCCGGCTGAGGCGGACTGGCGAAGACGGCAGCGAGAAGGTCTTCTATCGCACCGGCGACCTCGTCGAACGCCAAGCTGACGGGTCCTTCCGTCTGCTCGGTCGCAGGGATCGGCAGGTTCAGATGCGCGGACACCGGGTTGAGCTCGATGAAGTCGAGACGGCGTTGATCAGTCATGCAGCCGTCGAACAGGCGGTGGTGTACGCCGTTCCCGACGGCGACGGGAGCGTGCAGATCGAGGCTGTGGTGACGTTGTTCGATAGAGCAGAAGCAGAAGAACGGGAATTGTCGCTACACGTTGCGGCGTTGCTCCCCAAGTACGCCCTACCGCGTCGGCTGACGATCGAACCGTCGGTGCCGCGAACGTCGACAGGAAAAGCAGATCGCGTAAAGCTCATCGAGCTGGCACGCCAACGTGCCGAAGCACTCAATACCGACCTTCAAGGGATTTCTCATGACTGAACTCATCACGACATACATCGAGCAGCAACTCCGCGATCAGGGAGACGAGATCGCTGTTCGTCCTGATGATGACCTCGTCCTCATCGGATACGACTCGGTCTCTTACGTCCGGCTACTTGCCTACATCAAGAGCACCTTCGGGCTGTCCGTTCCCGACGCAGATGTGACGGTCGAGAACTTCGGTTCCGTTGTCGCCATCTCTCAATACCTCGACGGACGCGGCGCCAAAGTGGGCACAAGCTCGTGACCGAGTCCGACGGATACCTCACGCAGGCCCAACGACTCATTTGGGCGGGCCAGCAGCTCCACCCCGACGTTCCCCTCTACAACATGGTGTTGGCGTTCCGGCTGGATGGAGCCATCGACGAGCGAGCCTTCACGGCGGCCTTCGACGCTCTCGTCTCGAGCACCGACGCGTTGCGGACCGTCTTCCGCAACCGCGACGGCGTTCCTCAACGGCTGGTTCGCACCGACCTGTCGGGCGACCTCGAATACATCGATCTCACCGCCGCTCACGACCAAGAAAACACCCTCGCCAAGCTCGTCGATGACAGGGCAACGGCGATGTTCGACCTCACGGAACGTCTGTTCCGATCTGGCCTGGTCAAGCTCGCCGACGACGAATACGTGTGGTGGCTATCGCAGCACCATCTGATCACCGACGGGTGGGCCGTGGCAATCGTGTACGAACGGATGGCTCAGCTGTACGCAGCGGCCGTTGCGGAACAGCTCGATGCCGAGCCGCTCGACTTCCCTGAGTTCTCCTTCTACGCAGAGTTCGAGCAGAAGTTCCAGACGTCGGAAGCCTCTGCTGAGGCGACCGCCTACTGGTCCGAAAAGGTCTCGAAGGACTTCGAGCCGCTCACGTTCTTCGGCATCGCCCCACCTGCGGGTGGCACGACGAGGACCGACCGTCACACCACCACGCTCGGTGAGTACCGGTCGGGACTACTCGAACAGTTCACCGAGTCGGCCAGCACCAACCTCATCTCCGGCACCAACCAATTCAACGTGTTCGCAACCGTCTTGTTTGCGTTGCTCGCACGAATCACCGGCGAGCGAGACCTGGCGATCCTGGCTCCGGCGCACAACCGTCCGTCGAAACGGTTCAAGAACACCGCCGGCCTCTTCATCGAGGTGCTCCCGCTACACGTGACGGTTCAGCCGGAGGACACTTTTGCGTCGCTGATGGATCGGGTAGGTGAAGAACTCGAGGGGTTGCTGTTGCACGGGCGTCCCGGTTCGAGCGACGCCACGAGCAATCGGGCCTATTCCGTGCTCCTCAACTTCATCAACGCCTCGTTCTCAGACTTCGCGGGGATTCCCATGCGCTCCGATTGGGTGCACCCCGGTCACGGCGACGCCGACCACGCACTGCGTCTTCAGGTGCACGACTTCGATGCGTCTGGCGACTGGACACTCCACTTCGACACCGCGTCTGCAGTATTCGAAGATCCGGACGCACTCATGCGCCACTTCACGGTCTTGTTCGACACGTTCCTCTCAGATCCCGATACGCCGATCGCTCACGTCGACCTCCTGACCGACGACGAGCATGCGGCGCTCGGCGAGTACAACGACACCTTCCAGAGTGACGTGGCGTCTTCGTTGCTCGAACTGTTCGATGCCCAGGTGGCGGAGACTCCAGACGCCGTTGCCGTGCGCACAGGCGACGACCGACTCTCTTACGCAGAACTCGACGCCCGAGCCGCCAGACTCGCCGCTCACCTCTCTGACCTGCTCGGCGCCGACAAGCGCGTTGCGATCTACCTTCCCCGGTCCAACGATCTCGTCGTCGCAGTCTGGGCGGTGCTGAAGGCCGGTGCTGCGTATGTGCCGATCGATCGCCAGTACCCGGCGGACCGCATCAGCTATCTGCTCGACGACAGCGGCGCCGACGCCGTGATCACCAATGCCGAGCTGGCGCAATTGCTGCCAGAGAGCACAACCGCCGTAGTACTAGTGGATGACGAGCATCCGAAGTCTGAGTTCCGGCCGGTTGCGGTCGAAAGGAACGATCCGGCGTACATCATGTACACCTCGGGGTCGACAGGAGAACCGAAGGGTGTCGTTGTCGGTCACGGCGGGCTCGCCAACTATCTCAGTTGGGCGGCGGCGGCGTACGGCGACGGTCAGCCTCTCACGATGCCGCTCTATTCATCGTTTGGCTTCGACCTGACAGTGACTTCGCTGTTTGCGCCGTTGATCACCGGGGGTTCGGTCGTCGTCTATCCGGAGGGCACGGGAAGCGACCTGTCGGTCCTCGACGTATTCAACGAGGACTCGGTCGACGTGGTGAAGCTGACCCCATCGCACCTCGCATTGCTCGACGCCGATCACCTCACCACGGACCGCATCCGGAAACTGGTGGTGGGCGGTGAAGATCTCAAGACCGCCGTCGCCCGCAGCGTCGTCGAAGCGTCAGAAGGCGCCCTCGAGGTGATCAACGAATACGGTCCCACGGAGGGGACTGTCGCCTGCATGGTGCATCACTACGACCCAGTCCGAGACGTTGCTACCTCTGTTCCGCTCGGCAGCCCGATCATGAATGCCACCATCACCATCCGTGACGATCAGCATCGACTCGTGCCGCGTGGCGTGATCGGCGAGATCTACATCGGAGGCAGTGGCGTCGCACTGGGATATCTCAACCGGCCCAAGCTCACCGAAGAGCGGTTCATCCCAGATCCCAATCATCCCGGTCAGCATCTCTATCGAACCGGTGACCTGGCTCGTTGGCGATCGATCGGCGACATGGAGTTCCTCGGTCGAGCCGACACGCAAGTGAAGATTCGCGGGTTCCGCATCGAACTCGGCGAAATCGAGACGGCACTCTCGTCCCACCACCAGATCTCTGAGACCTTCGTCGACGTTGTCGAGACCGAGCTGAAGCCGGCCCAATCGGCGGTCGATGCCGATCAGTGTGTTCGTTGCGGCCTCGACGCCAACCACCCAGACGCCAAGCTCGACACCGCCGGAGTCTGCGTCCAGTGCCACTTCTTCGAAACCCACCGCGAACACGCCGAGCGCTACTTCGGAAACGAAGACGAGCTGCGGGACATCCTGAGCAACGCCGTACCGAACGACGCAGGCCAAGACTGCGTCATGCTGTTGAGCGGCGGCAAGGACAGCACCTACGCGCTCTATCAACTGGTCGCCCTCGGTCACACACCGATCGTGTTTTCGCTCGACAACGGATTCATCTCAGACGGCGCCAAGGCCAACATCAGACGAGCCGTCGACGAACTCGGCTTGGAACTCGTGATGGGCACCACGACTGCGATGAACGACATCTTCGCCGACAGCCTCACGCAGTTCTCGAACGTCTGCCAAGGATGCTTCAAGACCGTCTACACCCTTGGCATGAACCTGGCACGCGACCGCGGTGTCCACCACCTGGTCACGGGACTCTCCCGAGGCCAGATCTTCGAGACACGACTTGCCGACCTGTTTCGGGTGGGCATCACCGATCGTGACGAGGTGGACGCTGCCATCATCGAAGCCAGACGCGCCTATCACCGAATGGACGATGCCGTCCGTCGATCTCTCGACACGAGCCTGTTCGACGACGATGACGTGTTCGACTCGATCCACATCGTCGACTACTACCGCTACGTCGATGTCGACCTCGAGGTGCTCTACACCTTCCTCGAAGAACAAGCACCGTGGGTGCGGCCGTCGGACACTGGCCGCTCGACGAACTGCCTGATCAACAACACCGGGATCTTCGTGCACAAGGCCGAACGCGGGTTCCACAACTACGCACTGCCGTACAGCTGGGACGTGCGACTCGGACACAAGACCAAGCAAGAGGCACTGGAAGAACTCGACGACGAAATCGACATCGAGCAGGTGCGCGACACTCTCGACAAGGTCGGATACGCCATCGACGCGACGGTCGGCTCCACCATCGGCGGAACCCAGAAGCGGCTCGCCGCCTACTACGTCGGCGACGCCGAACCCTCAGCTGCTCGCCAGCACCTCACGGGACGAGTGCCCGACTACATGATCCCTTCATACCTCGTCCCCCTCGATTCGATTCCGCTCACCCGCAACGGCAAGGTCGACCGAGCGGCGCTCCCCGACCCCCGTGCGGTCACGGGCATCTCGTCGAGTTCGGAGTTCGTCGCCCCGAGAACCGACCTCGAGCGTGCCCTCGCTGAACTGTGGAAGGACGTGCTCGACCTGGAGTCCATCGGCGTGAACGACAGGTTCATCGAGATGGGCGGGGATTCGATCCTCAACATCCAACTGGTGGCACGCTCCCGCGCCCAAGGCATCCAGTTCACGCCCCAGCAATTGTTCTCCCACCCCACCATCGCCGAACTGGCCGAAGTGGCAGAAGTAGTCGACCAGTCGACTCGGCAGGCGGCCAAGCCGTCCAAATCGACAGAGATGTCGGCAGAGGCATTCCCCGAGGCCGAATTGTCGACCGACGAGTTCGACGACTTGATGCGCACCTTCGGCTCGGACTGACCTCTGTGAGCACCGGCAACATCGAAGCGATCTACCCGCTTACGCCCGTCCAGGACGGCATTCTCTTTCACACGCTGTACGCGCCCGACTCGCCGCTGTACATCCAGCAATACACGGCACAGCTCGACGGCGACCTCGACACCGACGCGTTCCGGGCAGCGTGGGACCGCGTGATCGGACGCCATGCGGTCTTACGCTCGCTGCTCACGTGGGAGGGCAGGGAACGTCCCCTCCAGATCGTCAAAGGGCAGGTAACGGCGGAGTGGCGGATAGAGGACTGGACTCAAGATCCGGAGTCGCAGGAGGCTCGGCTAGACGAGTTCCTCGAGGCCGATCGGGCGAGAGGCTTCAAGTTGGACGAAGCCCCGCTGATGCGCTTTGCGCTGTTCCGGCTGACCGAAACGGCCACGCAGTTCGTTTGGAGCCACCACCACATCATCATCGACGGCTGGTCGATGGGCATCGTGCTCGACGAAGTGATGCGCTCCTACGAGGCGCTCACGAGCGGAGCTGAGCCCGAGTTGGGTCCCGTTGCCGACTACCGCAGCTACGTGACATGGCTGCACGAACGCGACGCCGGCAAAGACGAACAATGGTGGCGACGGTCGCTCGAAGGAGTGACCGAAGCGACGCCGCTGCCGATCGATCGCGTGACCTCGGACACGCCGTGGGCGGAGCGCCACGACGAGCACGTCGTCCGCCTCGACCAGGCGACCACCAGCCAGCTCGGTGAGTTTGCCCGAAACAACGGGCTCACCATCAACACGGTGGTGCGAGGCGCGTGGAGCCTCGTCCTCGCCCGCTACAGCGGCCGCAACGAGGTCATCTACGGCGCCACGGTCGCCGGCCGCCCACCTGAACTCGACGGCGCACTCAACATGGTCGGGTTGTTCATCAACACGCTGCCGATTCGCTCGCTGATCGAACCGGCATCGACGGTCCGCGACTGGTTGACCGATCTCCAGCGTTCCCAATCAGAAATGGCACCGTACGAGTCGACTCCGTTGGTCGACGTTCAGCGTTGGAGTGCCACACCTCAAGGCGAACCTCTGTTCAACTCGCTACTGGTGTTCGAAAACGTGCCGGTCCCCCGCTCCCCGTCAGAAGGCCTCTCGTCATCGAAGGTGCGCTATCTCCAGCGCAGCAACTATCCCTTCGCAGTGCTCGTCATGCCTGGGACCGAGTTGGAATTCATCGTCCTCTACGACGCCGACCGCTACGACCGGCGCATCATCGAGCGGCTTGCAGGCCAACTCGTTCACACCGTGGCGGAACTCATCGCGGATCCGAATAGGCAGCTCGAGAGCATCGACGTGATGCCGCCCGACGAGTCGGCTGAGGTACTCGGCGAGTGGAACGCCACCGACGCGCCCTATCCAGCGGACGCCACCATGTACGCCCTCATTGCCGCGCAAGCCAAAACACACCCCGACGACGTGGCGGTGGTCGACTCGGCCGAGTCACTCACGTACTCCGAACTCATCTCGCGAGCAGGCGTGGTCGCGGAACACCTTGCGGGACTCGGTGTCGGACCGAACGATCGGGTCGGTATCGCCATGGACCGGTCCGCCGCAATGGTCACGGCGATCGTTGGCGTGCTCGGCGCCGGCGCCGCCTACGTGCCGATCGATCCAGAGGTCCCTGACGCAAGGCGGCGCTTCTTGTTGGCCGACACGTCGGCGCAGGCCCTCATCACCGATGTCGATGGGCGCTCAGACGACATACCAACGATCACCCTCGGTCCCGGTGGATCGGTTGTCGCGGCCCCCGGAACTCGTGGCGCGGTGACGCGAGCGGCGAGCCCCGAGGATCTGGCCTACGTGCTGTACACCTCCGGTTCGACAGGACAGCCCAAAGGGGTTGCGGTGACCCATCGGAACCTCGTGAACTCCACTCACGCCCGCCTGCACGCCTACGGGGAGCCCGTCGGGCGGTTCCTGTTGCTGTCACCCTTCCATTTCGACAGCTCGGTGGCCGGCATCTTCTCGAGCCTGTCCCA
>JABDJC010000143.1 GCA_013003395.1 Acidimicrobiia bacterium | reverse complement strand
CTACTTGATTTCGCAGGGGGTATCGGCGTGCTGGCCGCCGGTCACTGCCCCCCGACGGTGGTCGAGGCCATCAAGAGGCAGGCCGACCAACTCCTCCACATGTGTGCAATCGTCGCGACCTACGAGCCGCTGGTGGAGCTGGCCGAGCTGCTGAATTCGGTGACTCCTGGCACCTTCGACAAGCGCACGGTCCTGATGAATTCGGGCGCAGAAGCCGTCGAGACGGCGGTGAACATCGCTCGCGCCGCTACCGGCAGGCAAGGCATCGTCGTATTCGACGGCGCATATCACGGGCGAACCAACCTGACGCTCTCCATGACGTCCAAGTACGCCCTGTTCAAGAAGGGCTTCGGGCCGTTCGCTCCAGAGATCTATCGCTTCGACTTCCCGAATCTCTACCGCCGCCCAGCGGAGATGACTGCCGAGGATTACGTGGACTACTCCATTGCCCGCCTCGAGGACTCGTTCATCGCCCGAGTTGATCCAGCCGCCGTGGCGGCGGTGGTCATCGAGCCGGTGCAGGGCGAAGGCGGATTCCACCAGGTGCCTCAGCGATTCATGCAGCGACTGCGTGAACTGTGCGACGAGCACGGGATGCTCCTGATCGCCGACGAAGTGCAGTCGGGCTTCGGCCGCACCGGAACGCTGTTTGCGATCGAGCAAGTCGGTGTGGTTCCTGACATGGTCACCATGGCGAAGTCGCTCGGCTCGGGTATGCCGATATCCGCCGTCACCGGACGCGCCGAAATCATGGAGGCTCCTCATCCTGGCGGGCTCGGTGGCACGTACTCGGGCAACCCGCTCGCTTCAGTCGCTGCGATGGAGTCGATACGGCTGATCAACACCGAAGAAGTGTTCACCCGCACGAAGGAGTTGGGAGAGCGCATGCGCGAGCGGCTAGACACCATCGCCGCCCGACATCCGGATCTGATAGGAGACGTACGCGGTGTCGGAACGATGCTGGCGATGGAGATTGTCACCGACGCTGCGAGCAAGACGCCCGACCCGAGCGCAACCGCTGACATTTGCGCCGCAACGGTACGCCGGGGACTCATCACGATTCGCGCAGGGCTCTATTCCAACTGCGTCCGGTTTCTCCCGCCGCTCGGGATTTCCGACGGACAGCTCGACGAAGGCATGAAGGTGCTGCACGCAGCAGTCGCGGAAGTGGCTGACGCTCGTGGGTGAGGGCGCCATCCGAGTTCTCGAGCTTGCGGGAAGTCCCGCGGCCATCGGCAAGGCTCACGGTTCGGCCTATGCCCACGACATCCGGCGATACGCGGAAGAGCGAATCGGTTTGGTCGCTGGTGGCAGCTGGAGTGGCGGTCCGTTGAGCCGAGACCGGGTACTCGAGATCGCCTCGAGCTGTCTCCCGCACCATCTCGCGTTCTCGCCGGAACTGACAGAGGAGATGGTGGCTATCGGAGCAAGCGCCGGTCTCTCGGCGGCCGAGATGATCATCGTTGGCGGATTCACCGATTTCGTTGACACCGTGCGCGGTGTTGTCGGCGGACCGACACCTCCAGAAGTACTCGAGGACGATTGCACAGCGTTCATCGTCCCGAGTTCGCGTGCCGCTGATGGGCAAGGTCTCTACGGCCAAACCTGGGACATGCACGACACCGCGACGGAATTCGTCGTGCTGACAGACGTGCGGCCCGATGACCGTCCACGAGCGATGGTGTTCACCACCACCGGCTGCGTTGGCCAGATTGGCATGAACGAAGCCGGCGTCACCGTCGGCATCAACAACCTCACTGGAGTCGACGGGCGACCAGGCGTGACGTGGCCGCTCGTCGTGCGCAGGGCATTGGAGCAGGAGACCGCAGCCGACGCGATGAACGTGATCAGGAATGCTCCCGTGGCCGGTGCCCACAGCTACCTGGTACTCGACGCGCAAGGCAATGGGGGGATCGTCGAGAAGACCCCCACCACGAGCGCTGTGGCGCCGCTTGGCGGCGACCCCTTGGTGCACACCAATCACATGCTCGACCCGTCGACGCAGGGGGTCGAGGCGGAAAGGCCGGCAGAACTCGTGGCAAGTTCTACAGCTCGGCATCAACGCGCCGAAGAACTCCTGGAAGGAAGTGGAGTGACAGAGGAGGGATTGATGGCGTTGACTCGTGACGACGATGCGATCTGCCAGATCTCATCAGCACCATTCCACATCGAGTCGTGCGGTGCGGCGATCATGCGTCCGGCGACGCTCGACTTCTGGGCTGTCTGGGGACTTCCGAAAGACAACGTCTACGAGCATTTCTCGCTGGCGGAGAGTTCCCGATGACGATTTCGATCTCGTACCGCAATGTTCAGCCGAGCGACGCCGAACGCCTCGTCGACCTGGAGCTGCGTTGTTTTCCGACCACTGATCCAGAGGATCTCCTGTCGGTCGAAGGTGTGCTGATGCAATGCGAAAGGTTTCCCGAGGGCGGTCACGTCGCGCTGGATCGTGAGGTGATCGTTGGTTTCTCGATGGGGTGCTTTGTCGACTTCGATTTCGAGAACCCCCAGCATCACATCGACGATGTCGTCGGTGAACTCGGTTCGGACAAGCACGACCCCAACGGCGCTTGGTACTACGGCACCGACATCGCGGTGCTTCCCAACTATCGGGGGAATGGGATAGGCCGCAGGCTGTATGACCTGCGCAAGGACCTGGTGCGGCGCGAGAATCGAGCGGGCATCGTTGCCGGCGGCGTCATCCCGGGATATGCCGATCACAAGCACCTGATGAGCGCCGATGAGTACGTTGCGAAGGTGGTGGCCGGCGAACTGTTCGACCCGACGTTGTCGTTCCAGATCGCAAACGGGTTCGAAGCCCGGTGCGCGCTCGCCGGATACATGCGCGACGAGGCCGTCGACAACTGGGCTGCGCTCATCGTGTGGAAGAACCCGGAACACGACGCCGAGAAGTTCTCGATGCACAAGCGGAGCGCCTGAGTGGACGACATTCACAGGTTCGGCCAATTCCCGACCTTCGCCGGCGTGCCGGCGGCAAGGCTCGATGACCTCGGTGCGGGCGAAGTCGACGTCGTCATCGTCGGCGCGCCAGTCGACTGGGGTGCGACATATCGCGGTGGAGCTCGTTTCGGCCCCAAGGCCATCAGGGAGGCCGACTACCTGGACGCAAACGGCAGGCGACCACACCTTCCGACGGGGATCGACGCGCTGAGAGAACTGCGGGTGGTGGACGTCGGCGACGTTTCGATGCCGCCCGGGTACCTCGAAATGGGTCTCGAGAGTTTGGCCGAGACGGTCGCCAAGATCGCAGGGCTCGGCGCAGTGCCCATCGTGCTCGGGGGAGATCACTCGGTCACCTACGGCAATGGCGTTGGTCTCGCTCGAGTGCACGGCGAAGGGTCGTTTGGCGTTGTCCACTTCGACGCCCACGCCGACACGGCCGAAACCAACTGGGGTCAGATGCACGGTCACGGGACACCGATGCGGCGCCTCATCGAATCGGGAGCGGTACCTGGGCATCGGTTCGTCCAGATCGGGCTCCGCGGCTATTGGCCTGACCCGAAAACGGTGCAATGGATGGCCGATCAGCGTATGCGCACATTCCTGATGTCGGAGATCGTCGAACGAGGCCTGCGGCCCGTGGTCGACGACGCCGTCGACTACTGCGTTGGTGATGGCAGTGCAGGCATCTTCATCTCGGTTGACGTGGACGTGGTCGATCCAGGAATGGCTCCGGGAACCGGAACGCCTGAGCCCGGCGGACTCACCTCGCGAGAGTTGCTCGACGTCGTGCGTCGCCTCGCACGCGAGCTGCCTGTGGTAGGCGCCGACATCGTCGAGGTGTCGCCGCCGTACGACGGTCCCGGTCAGATCACGGCATTCCTGGCGAACCGTGTAGTGCTCGAAGTGCTCAACGGGATGGCGGAACGATCAGTCGGATGAACGTCGACACCGCCACCAAGCGTCCGTTGTGGTGGGAAGCGGTTGATGCCAAACCCACGCGGGCATCTCTCAGCGGCGACCTGGACGTCGACGTCGCCATCGTGGGTGCTGGGTATACGGGTCTGTGGACCGCGTACTACCTGGCGGAGCACGATCCTTCACTGCGGATTGCCGTGCTGGAGAGCCACCATGTCGGGTTTGGGGCCTCCGGGCGGAACGGTGGCTGGTGCCACTCCGAATACCCGCTCGGCATCGGCGTGCTCGCGAAGGACCACGGGAACGCCGCAGCCCTCCGCCACATGGATGCGCTCAATCGCACGGTTGACGAGGTGGGCCGTGTCGCCCAACTCGAAGGTATCGACTGTCACTACGCCAAAGGTGGCGTGTTGGCTGTCGCACGGAGTCAAACACAACTCGAGGGCGTCGAGCACGAAATGGCCGAGGCCAAGCGAATCGGCGTCGGCGAAGAAGACCTTGTCCGGCTCACCGGGCCGGAAGCCAGGGAGATGCTCAACGCCACCGATGTCATCGGCGGGACGTGGCATCCGCACGGCGCTGCGATCCAGCCTGCGCTGTTGGTACACGGGCTGGCTGCTGCGGTTGAGCGTCGTGGCGTCACGATCTTCGAGTCCACGAGAGCAACCGACATCGCTCCTGGCGTCGTAACGACCGGCTTCGGCGCCGTGCGGGCCGACATGGTCGTGCGCGCTACCGAGGGTTATACGAGCGAGCTTCCAGGTCTGGAGCGCACGATGGTTCCGCTGTACTCCCTGATGGTGGCAACGGAGCCGCTTTCTGACGAACTGTGGGACGAGATCGGCCTCCACAACCGGCCGACCTTTGCCGACTATCGCAACCTCATCATCTATGGACAGCGCACCTCCGATGGTCGGTTCGCGTTCGGCGGCCGGGGAGCGCCTTACTACTGGAGGTCAGGAATCGCTGACGGCAACGACATTCACGACGGCGTCCATCGAGAGATCGTTCGTGCGCTCTTGGAACTCTTCCCGGTGTTGCACGACGTGGAGGTGACCCATCGATGGGGAGGCCCTCTCGGAGCGCCCCGTGACTGGAAGCCGTCTGTGTCCATCGATCGGGCCGCAAAGCTGTCGTGGGCGGGAGGCTACGTCGGCGACGGCGTCAACACCGCTGCGTTGGCAGGGCGCACGCTCGCCGACCTCATTCTCGAACGTGACACCGACCTCGTGACGCTGCCGTGGGTGAATCACCGGTGGAAGCAGTGGGAGCCCGAGCCTCTGCGGTGGATCGGCATCAACGCCGGACTCGAGATGGCCAAGCGCGCCGATGCGAACGAAGAGCGTTTCGGCAAGCCGTCCCGCTTGGCGACGCTCGGCAATTGGCTCCGCGGCAAGACGAGGTAGCGGCGGCCGCGTTTTGCCAAAGAATGAATGAACATTCATACTGAACGTTCATTCATCTACCTCTTTGGAGTCTCCATGTCCTGGTCCGCATCTGACATTCCCGATCAATCTGGCCACGTGGCGGTCGTCACCGGCGGCAATGGCGGTCTCGGCCTGGAGACCGTCCGAGAACTCGCTCGGGCGAATGCCCACGTGGTGGTGGCCGCTCGCAATCTCGACAAGGCAGCGAAAGCCGAAGCGGACGTGAAGGCTGAGATTCCGACCGCATCTCTCGAAGTGCGCGCCCTCGATCTCGCATCCAAGGCATCGATCAAGAAGTTCTCGGAGGGGCTCCTCGCAGACTTCGACAAGATCGATCTGCTCTTCAACAACGCAGGCATCATGGCGGTGCCGGAAGGCCAGACCGAAGACGGTTTCGAACGCCAGTTCGGCACCAACCACCTGGGACACTTCTACCTGACGTATCTGCTCATGCCCGCGCTGCTTGCCGCAGGCGACGCCCGAGTGGTTAACACCACGTCGACGGCGCGCTTTTCTGCGGGAAAGTATGACCTCGAGAACGCACACTCGCGGGGCTCGTACAGCCCTTGGGAGGCGTATGGCATCTCGAAGCGTGCCAATCTGCACTTCGCCATCGAACTGAACGATCGATTGGCCCAAGCGGGCTCGTCGGTGACGGCATACTCCGCCGACCCGGGGTTCTCGAACACGGATTTGCAGGCGACCAGCGCATCGGCTTCCGGAACGCTGAGCAGCAAGTTCTTCAAGTTCGCCGTGCCCGTCGTCGGTCAGTCGCCGGCGCGCGGTGCGCTGCCGCAGCTGCGGGCCGGAACGGACGCTGCGGCGCAGAGCGGGTCGTTGTACCGCCCCAAGTGGGTGACGGCCGGCGCTCCGGTGGTCGGCAAGGTCGGAGACAACCTTCGAAAGCCACAGGACCTGCGCGATCTCTGGACAGTGTCCGAAGAGGACCTCGACATCACATTCGACGTGCCAGCTTTGGTTGCCGCCTCCAAGTGAGTCCTTCGACCAAGGTAGATCGAGCCGCGTTGGTGAGGCGGGCTGTGGTTGAGTTGGTGGCCGAGAACGGCTTCCGTGGTGCGTCGATGGCTGCGATCGCAGCGCATGCCGGCGTTGCCACGGGTACTGCCTACGTGCACTACTCGTCGAAGGACGAGTTGGTCGT
>JABDJC010000125.1 GCA_013003395.1 Acidimicrobiia bacterium | reverse complement strand
TTGCTCGTCTGCGTAGATGGCCCGCAAGTCGTCTGCGCTCTTGAACGTGCCGTCGTCGTTGGCGGCCCGCTTCCATGGCACACTCGACGCACCCGGGATGTGCCCGCCGCGCAGCGAACCCTCCTGCGGGTAGTTCGGCATGTGCAGCAGCTCGCCGCGGAACTCTTCGGGCGACCGCACGTCGACGAGCGGATTGTCGGTCCCGATGTGCGCCAGCACGTCGTCGCGGAATGCGCGGATGGCGTCGTCACTGCGCTCGACGACCGGGTAGTCGGTGGGTTCTCGGGTCGTGGCGTCGCGAGTCATCTCGCGTCCCTCGGCCTCCCACTTCTGCCGCCCGCCGTCGAGGATGCGCACGTCGGGATGGCCAAACAGCGAGAACACCCACAGGGCGTAGGTGGCCCACCAGTTGAAGTTGTCGCCGTAGAACACCACTGTGGAGTCTCGGTTGATGCCCTTCTCGCTCATCAGCTGGGCAAACGCTTCGGCGTCCAGATAGTCGCGAGCGACCGGGTCTTGCAGGTCGGTGTGCCAGTCGATCTTGACGGCGCCTGGGATGTGGCCCGTCTCGTACAGGAGTACGTCCTCGTCTGATTCGACGACGACCAGGTTCTCGTCGCCGAGATGCTCCGCCAACCACTCCGTGCGTACGAGCATTGATGGATCTGCGTAGTCCTCGAACCGCTTGTTGACGTCGTTCGGAATCATTGGGTGCTCCCTGTCTGTTGGCCTCAACACTAAAGCCGGCCTGCGACCACGTAGGCGGCCAGAACGCAGAGATGCCGCGTTAGCCTGAGGCGCATGTTGCCTGCCTCTCTACAACGCTTGGTGGAGCTCTTCGCTTCCAGCCCCAAACAGATCAAGGTCCAGGCGCTCGTGGACTATTCGGACCGACTCGCCGAGCCGCCGGCCGACGTGATCGGTGAGGGCCATCTCGAGCAGGTGCACGAATGTCAGACGCCATTCTTCGTCGCCACGGAAGTGGCCGACGACGGCACCGTCCAGCTCTACTTCGACGTTCCTCGCGAGGCTCCGACGATGCGCGGCTACGCGGGCATCCTCTCGGACGGCCTGAATGGCGCGACGGTCGACGAAATCCTCGCGATTCCCGAGACGTTCTACCTCGACATGGGCTTGGCCGAGGTGGTGAGCCAACTGAGGTTGCGGGGGATGGCCGCCATCATGGCGACGATCAAGGCGCAATTGCGCGCCGCCGCAGCATGATCACAGGACGCTGATCCCCAACTCGGTGGCGAGAGCGTGCATGGAAACATCGTGCTTTTCCACCGGTACGGCGGAGACCACCAGCGGAGACGGCACAACCCCCACGCGATAGGCGTTGGGCAATCTGGTGAACAACTCGTCGTAGTAGCCGGCGCCACGGCCGAGCCGTGACCCGCTCCGACCGAAGACGAGCCCCGGCGTCAACACCAGATCGACGTCCACGGCTTCAACTGGAGGCGCATCGGCCGCGGGTTGGAGGAACCCGTACCGATGCCGTTCGAGCGCACCGCCGAGGGCGTGCAGCGTGAGCGCACCACCGCGTTCGGGTGTTCGAGTCGCGACACACGGCACGCCGACATCGATGAGGGCCGTCAGATCGATTTCGGTGGCGAGTGGGAGGTAGATGAGCACTGCACCGGCGTCGTGGAGCGGCCGCCACTCGAGCAGGTGTGCAGTTACGAGACGCGATACGGTCGGGAAATCGATCTGCAAGCGACGCCCCTCGGCCCAGGTTCGCCACTCGGCTTTGCCTGCCTCGATGGTTGGCGGGTTCACTCGAACAGCTTCGGACCGAGCTTGGCGAATTCGTCCTGGGAGGAGAAGGGAACGATGTAGTCATCTTCGGCTCGGATCGTATGTAGCGAGTTAGCAATGTCCTCGACCGTCAGGGGCCCTTCCTTGTCAGGGTGCTTGAAGAGACCGTCGGCGAGACCGATGAACACCCGACTCACCGACCCTCCCCCAACGCTCCAGAGGTCCCCGGTCACCGAACAGTCTTGTGACGCCAGATAGGCGACGGCAGGAGAAACGAGCTCAGGCTGAAACTTGTCAGCCATTGGCCCGAGAAGTTCTTCAGTCATGCGCGTGAGTGCAATCGGAGCAATGGCATTCACTTTCACATCGTATTTCGCTCCCTCGAGCTTCAGAACGTTCATCAGCCCGACGAGACCGGCCTTGGCCGCGCCGTAGTTGGTTTGCCCGAAGTTGCCGAACAGCCCTGAACCCGACGAGGTGAGCACGATCCTTCCGTAGCCCTGCTCCTTCATGTGTGAAAACGCAGGGATCGTGACGTGAAACGCTCCGAGCAGGTGCACGTCGATGACGTCCTCGACGTCGTCTGTCGCCATGTTGGCGAACGACTTGTCACGCAGAATGCCGGCGTTGTTGATGACGACGTCGACACGACCGAACTCGTCGATCGCTCGCTGCACGATCGCGGACCCGCCATCGGCGGTCGAAACCGACGAGTACTCGGCTACGGCGACGCCGCCCGATGCAGTGATCTCTTCGACAACGCGGTCCGCCGCATTGCTGCTTCCCCCTTCGCCGGTCACGGTCCCCCCGAGGTCGTTCACGACAACGGCAGCCCCACGTGACGCCAGCAACTTGGCGTGCGACTCGCCGAGGCCGCCGCCGGCACCCGTCACGATCGCGACCCTGTCCTGGAAGTCGATCATTTGTATTCCTCCGCGCCCATTGAGTTTGCACGACAATAGTTGGCGCCAGTCGACCTCGGTCCCCGCTCACAGTGCCCTCAAAGCTTGGGAGCTGCCTACCATCGCCCCATGAATGACGGGCCGAACCGCGTGCGCATGCTTGCGCCCGACGAAGATCACGATGCCCGCAAGCGCCCTGGCTGGCTGCCGCTCGTCGTATTGTTGGTTCTCGGCGCCATCGGCGCCGCGCTTCTCGCCCAGGGATCGACCGGCACCGCCGAGATCGCCGCCGGTGGCGATCCGGTCGAGGCGCTGTTCACTACCGATGGTGAGACCACGACCACCTTCGAAACACCTGACACAACGACGACCGCTCCTCCGCAGCCATCACGGATACGGGATCTGATGCCGAGTTTCCGGGGCAAACTCGTCCTGGTCGGTCGCGATGGCGGCGAGACGTATCACGGCGAATGGCTCGATGGATGGTCGAGTCCCAACGTCGTTGCTGCCCCGGCTTCGATGGATCGGGCGATCCTCGACGTACGGGCCAATGAGCTGGCCACGCTGGCGTTTCACAGCTCGTCGCAGGGAGTGCTCTTCACGAGCCGCGATCCAGTGGCGCCACTGAGCCCGTCCTACAGCCCGGTGAACAGCATGGCCTGGCATGAGACCGAGGCCGGTCTCCTGGCGTGGACTGGCTGGTCGCCCGGCAACGAGCTGCCGACATTGTTTATTGGGGAATTGCCGCTCCGGCTCAACCAGAACTTGACCGTGACCCAGTCGATCGCCGATGTTCCGCCAGACACAGAGGTGGTCGCCTGGGGCACGTGGGGATTTCTCGTATCCAATGGTCCGTTCCTGTGGTCCCTCGACCCGGACGGTGAATTGGTGGCCGTTGTCGCAGGTTCCCTTGTCGCTAGCGACACAGGGGGCCAGTTTCTCATCGAGTCCAACGACGCTCAGCCCTCGGTGATCGATTCCCTCAGGAACTACTTCGGACCGCTGGCCACGCCGCTGACGATACCGAGCGAGAAGCTCGTCATCGCGCCGGGAGGCACGTACCTCGGCGACACCACGCTCGAGCAGCTGCCCAACACTCGGACCCTGGCCGGAGATACCAGCGTCGTATTCGTTCCGGGAACGCCATTCGTCGTCTCGTGGGACCGGCCGGGCGACGCCGTTCCTGCATTGATCGACATGACGAGCTTGCGGCAGGCGCGGATCGACATGATGCCCGGCGGAGCACTGCTGGACATCACCCCTCGATATCTGCTCTACCAGTCGCGCCCCGACGAGCTCGTTCTGCTCGACATGACGGCAGCAGCGTCGGCAATCCTCGAAGTCGACGGACAAATCATCGCGGCTCGCATCCTCGACCGATGACCCGATACCATTACCGGAATGGCAGTCACGCTCGGCATCGGGACCATCAAAGGCGCCTGGATCGCGCGTAGTGAAGATCGCGAGCACTGGACGCTGACCGGCCCTCACCTCAAGGGTTGGGAGGTGACCACGTTCGGAAGAGCACCGAATGCCGACTACCTCGCAAGTACAGGGAGCACTTGGTATGGCGCTGCGATCCACCGCAGCGAGGACCTCGAGAGCTGGTCGCAATATCCGGATCCGCCGAAACATGCCGACGATCGCAAGCTGGCACGAATTTGGACGTTGGCTACGAACAACGACACGATCTACGGCGGCGTCGCCGAAGCCGGCTTGTTCACGAGCGACGATGGCGGAGCCAATTGGGAAGGCGTCGACGGCCTGAACCAACACGAGAGCCAGCCGCATTGGCAGCCTGGGCTCGGCGGTCTCGCCGCCCACCGCATCCTGTTCAGCCGGTCTGATCCTTCGCGAATCTGGTGCGCGATCTCAGCCGTTGGCGTCTTCCGCTCCGACGACGGTGGATCCACGTGGCACTCTCGCAACGACGGTGTGACCAAGGTTGCGCCGTCTGAAGATCGCGGAGACATCGGGTTCTGCGTGCACTGCATCACCAACGATCCCAAGGACCCGAACCGATTGTGGCGCCAGGACCACAGCGGCGTGTACCGCACCACGGATGGCGGGGACAGCTGGGAACGGATCGAGAACGGCCTACCCGCAGCATTCGGCTTCCCGATCACACGCCATCACCACTCGGGGCGCCTGTTCGTGGTCCCCCTGGAATCAGACGAATACCGGATGCCGGTCGGGGGGCGGCTCGAGGTCTATGTGTCCGACGACGACGGCGAGTCATGGAAGACTTCCAGCGACGGACTTCCGGTCGACACCTACGCAGGACCTCTCCGTGACGCCATGGACTGCGATCAGCTGGACGCAGGAGGCGTCTATATGGGTACCACCGCCGGAGCAGTGCATTGGACGCGTGACGGTGGCGAGCAATGGCACACGCTCCCCCACACCTTCCCTCGGATCTCGTCGATAACCGTGCTCGACGCCAACTGATGGCAGAAGTCGAAGTCACGCTTCCTCGAATGTTGGCCCGTCTCGTCGACGGAGCACGTGTGGTGACTGTCGACGCGCGAACCGTGTTCGGTGCGATCGAAGCAGTTGTCGAGCTGCATCCAGAGCTCCGCGTGCACATCTTCGATGAAGCGGGCGAGGTGCGAGAACACATTGCTTGCTTCCACAATGGCTCTGCGATCTCACGCGATCACGCGGTGGCCCCTGACGATCGCGTGACCGTACTTCAGGCAGTTTCGGGAGGCTGAGGTGCCGTACATCGAGCCGATCCCGCCGCAGGCCGCGACCGGCATCACGAAGCGGGAGTACGACAAGGCGATGCAGCGGGCAGGGCGCATCTGGAACATCGTTTCGATCATGTCGCCGAACGGCGAGGCGATGCGCGATTCGATGCGGTTCTACGCCACCCTCATGTTCGGCGAGTCACCGCTGTCGCGAGCCCAACGGGAAATGATCGCAGTGGTGACGTCACAGGTGAACGAATGCGTCTACTGAATCCGCTCGCACTTGCACGACCTCCGGGCTGAGGTCGCAGACGATGAGCTGGTAGATCGGTTCGCGGCCGACTGGCGAACCGCCGGGCTCGACAACGCCACCGTTGCGCTGCTCGACCATGCCGAACGATTGACCCGAGACCCGGCTTCGATGGGAGCGGACGACGTTGCCATATTGAGCGCCGCCGGCTGGTCGGAACGAGCCATCCACGACGCCGTGCAGGTGTGCAGCTACTTCAACTACATCAACCGCATCGCGGACGCCCTCGGTGTCGAACCGGAACCCTGGATGGACGAGGTCGGCCGGGTCATTCAGCAGTCGACCTGAAGGTGTCGGAGACTCAGCGGTCTGGATCTCCCTGAGGGCGGAGCAGGCCGACGACGAAGAAGCCACCTGCGACCTCGGGCAGTGCCAGCAGCACGGCAACAGCCGCACGGCGGCGCATCGAGTCGGGTGCCCGCTCGATGGTCGCGGTCTCAGAAGGCGGCACGGAGCGATCCGGACAGATCGCCGTTGCGTCGCACCGCGACGTCGCCGAGGTCGAGGAATTGGGCGAACGTCTCCAGCTCGGCCGCCAGTTCTCGAACGACTCGCGCCTCGTCGACGTCGGGTTCGGCGTGGCTCGACTGTACGAGCAGACGCCCGGCCTTGCGATCGGCCTTGAGATCCACTCGTGCCACCAGATGACCGTCGAGCAGGAACGGCAGCACGTAGTAGCCGAACTGGCGTTTCGCCTCCGGTACGTAGATCTCGATGCGGTAGTGAAAGTCGAAGATTCGCTCGATACGGGCCCGATCCCACACCATCGAGTCGAACGGGCTCAGCAACGTGCGGCCCGAGATCGACCGGGGTCGCTTGGCGTTCGAGTGGAGGTACGCCTGGTCCTTCCAACCCTCGACGTTCACCGCGATGAGCTCGCCTGCCGTGGCCAACTCGTCGATCGCTCCCTGGATCGCTCGCACTCCGGTGCGGTAGTAGTCGCCCAGATCCTTGGCCGTTGCGACGCCAAGCGCCTCGGCCGCTTGTGCAACCAAGACTCGATGACTCTTGTCCTTGGCCATCCCGCCGTTGAGGTGCTCGGCTGGGATCACCCGCTCGGGGATGTCGTACACCCGCACGAAGTTCGGTCCCCGATACGACGCCACCCGCCCTTTGTGGAACAGGTATTCGAGGGCGATCTTGCCCTTGCCGTACCCCCACCACGGCCCGGTACGACCTCCGGGGTCGTCGAGATCCGAGATCGTCATCGGGCCGTTGGCGGCGACTTCCTCGTAGACGGCGTCGATGTAGCCAGGATGCTCTTCGTCGACGGACTTCGCCCAGTTGCCTTGCATCTCGTCGCGGCGGAAGTCGAACAGCGGATAGTCACCTATCGGTGCCCACGCCGCGCAATGACACCAGTACTCGAACAGCTCTCCGCTGTTGGCGGCCCACCGATCGAGCTTGTCCCGATCGTACGGACCAAGCCTGGCGTAGAACGGCATGTAGTGAGTGCGGGCGGCCACGTTGACGGAATCGAGCTGAACGACCTTGACGGTGCGCATTACCTTGCGGAAATGGCGGACGTCGACCGAAGCCGGTCTCGGTGCCGCCAAGCCTTGAGCGGCGACGGCGATTCGGCGAGCAGCATCGGCAGAGAGACGTCGAGACATGCGCACTACGCTAACTGCGTGATCCGTACCGTTCTCAACGCCGTCAAGACCGCCGTGCTGATGCCGCTGTTCGCCATCTTCACCCTGACAATGGCGGCAGCCGTCATCATCGTCTCACTGGTACGACGCGACGCCCCTTTCGCCGACAAGATCATTTTGTTCTGGTGCCGCGTATTTCTGCTGCTCGGTCCGATCACCTACGAGGTCAGCGGCCTCGAGAACATCGACCCGAGCCGCAAAGCGGTAGTCGTTTCCAACCACGATTCGAACTTCGACATACCAATTGCCTTCTTGACGCTTCGGCTGCCGATCCGGTATCTGGCCAAGAAGGAGCTCTTCAGCATCCCGCTCTTCGCCGAAGCTATGCGTCGCGTGGGGATGATCGAAACCGACCGAGCAGTCGGGGTGAAGGCGATCGGACAGGTGAACACCGGGGTCAGCGATTCAGTGGCCAGGGGCCACCAGCTCATGATCTATCCCGAGGGGACCCGTACCGCCGGCGTCGCCACCCGCCCCTTCAAGAAGGGGGCGTTCCGCATCGCCGTCGACAACAAGCTCGACATCATCCCGATGGCCATCGTCGGGAGTGGTGAGGCATGGGAGCCGGGGTCAAAGGTCATTTACCCCGGTCATGTGAAGGCACGTGTCCTCGAAATGGTGTCGACCGAAGGCTTGACCGTCGATGACGTGACGGCGCTCAAGGACCAGGTCGAAGCCATGATCCACGGTGCGATCGACGAGATGCGTGATCAGACCTGAGCGTCCGCCGCTGTCTCAGTCGTAGACCCCGAGGAGGTAGCTCTTCGCTTCGCGGATCTCGACAAGCATCGCTCCTGCCGAGGTGACGAGCTGATAGCGGTCGGCCGCAGGTTCCCCTTCCCACCATTTACCCACTTTTCGCCATGGCCCCGCCCAATTGAGCACGGGTTCCCACCGACTTCTGAGCCTCACTCGCGTCGGCATTCCGCCATCCCATTCCACTTCGAGCGGGGCAGGCTCAGGAGGCGCCATCGCAGGAGAAGGCGCCGGCAGTCGACCAGGCCAAGGGGCACCCGGGTCTCGGTCAGGCGTCGGTGCATCTTCTCCCCAGCGGTACCACAGCACTTGCTCACTTGGATCTCTCCCCCCTTGTCTGGTCGCTTGCAACACGGCATCGGGCCCAACGATGCTTTGACACTGGGCCAACGCGCGCCGCGCCTCGGCAGCGGAGGTGGCGTCCTCCCCCAACGCCAGTTGCCTGCCCTCGTCTGTGAGGTCTGAGGGAACCAACCGCAGTTTCTCGAGACCTCCGGAGATTCCCCCGCCGGTTCGCCATCCCCCTTCCAGCCACGCTCTGAGTTGCCAGCGGACCCGATCCGCCAAGTTGTTGTCGTTGAAAGGGTCGACACTGCGAACGGTGCGCGACCGGACTTCGCCGTCACCGGATTCCGCGATGATCTCGACACGAAACGGAGACACGCCGTCGGCTGTCACCTGCGCCATGAGCCGCGTTGCCAATGCGCGGGCCGCAAACGCCGCTTGTTCGAGATTCTCCAAAGGCGGAGCGAACACCTCTTCGACGGCTCGATCGTGTGGGATGGTCCTCGCCTGCACCGCACGATCGTCTCCTCTGGCGATGCGATGGGCCACGACTCCAGATGGACCGAAACGGGAGGCGATGGCGTCTCGAGGCATCTCAGCGAGCGCTCCGAGGGTGGTGATGCCAAGCCATCGGAACGTTGCCGCCAGATCCTCGTGGCCAAGCTCAGCCACATCGAGCGACGCAAGGAAGGCCGCATCGTTCTGCACCACGAGTACCTGGTCGTCTTCGGTGGCTGCTTCTGCGGCCCGCTGCGCGGCAAACGGTCCATTGGCCAAGCCGATACGAAATTGAGGGAACCCGGACGAGACGAGTTCCTGACATACCGCGTCCAGCACGATTTGTTCAGCCCCGTAGTAGGCGACGGCACCGGCAACAGGAGCGAAGAGCAGTCCAGCGGTGACGATCTCGACGCGAGGGATCACCACTTCGACGGATTCCATCACCGCTTCGAACGCGGCGGCTTCGGCACCGGGGTCGGACTTCGTCGAGACCACGATGGGACAGATGCCTTCTGCTTCACGACGACGCATGCCGACCCGGATGCCGGTGGCGGCTGCCAGCGAATTGACTGCGACGACTCGATCGTCAGGATCGATCGCCTGGGCAGGACTATCCGGCGATACGCCCGACCGAAGTAGCTGCCAGTCCGGGTACCACACGCACAGTGTTCGCACCGTCGTCCTCCATCTCGATCCGACGGAGCGATCCTCCGACGGCCTTTCCAGTCATCTCGACCATGAACCTTCTGCGCATCAGCTTGCCGTGCCCAACATCTGTCCCTTCCCATGACAGATCACGGGTGGTCATCTGAAGCTGCGCCACACCCGTCGGGATGGCCTCACCGAACGACCGCAACAGCACACGAGTTCCACTCCGTCTGGCGAGCGCGCCGAGCTTGCGGAGCGCCGCGTCATTGATGCGATCAGGAACTTCTGCATACAGCGCAGGAATACCCTCGACGAGAGTGGCGGCCACTCGTGCCCAACTCACCGTGTCTGGTGCTCGAACGATCACGAGTCTCTCGGCCTCGACCCCGCTTTCCCATGCCACCAGCGGACAGAACCAGCCACGAGTTTCCAAGACAGCGATCTGCCCCGTTGGAACCTGGGAAGCGAAGAGCGTCATCGCCAATCGAGTGAGTCCCGCACCTGGCGCTCCAGAGAGTCCCCAAACCTTCCCTGCCACGAAGTCGGGTATTCCGCGTTGCATGTCTGCCCTGTCGCCGAGCAGCGACGTGAGCTCATCATTCGGTTGTTCGAGAACCACTGTCATGTCCGGATCCGCCCATCCTGGACACTCGAGTGTATCGAACATACGTTCGATAGTGCAAGTGGTTGTGCGAGACGTCGCTAGGAGGTCAATGCCCCATCGCGGACCGCAGCGAGCACCATCCCGATGCCGCCGAACAGCAGCACGAGGATCAAAATCACCTCGAAGGCCGACATACCCGAAAACGAGAACCGGATGCTGGCGATCACTCCGACGATCAGCGCCAGCAACGAGGCACCGGCGATGAACCAGCCGTACCACTTGTCGCTGTCGTAGAAGATGATGACGATGCCGATGATGAACGGAATCAGGATCATCCCGCTGTTGATGCCGACGCCGCCGAAGCGGTAGAGCCCTTGGCCGTAGCCGTAGCCGACCACCCGGATGGACGACAGCAGCAGATACCCGCCGCCGATGACCATGGCGACGCCGAGCAGGAACATGCCGATGCCGCCTGGCGTGCCGCCGGCCCCTGCCGGCACGACTGGCCGTTGTTCATTCGTGTCCATTGGCTGGATCGTAGCTACGAGTCTGAGGTCGGCGTAGGTTCGAGGTCATGGAACAAAGAGGAATGCGAGCGTTCCTGACCGTGTGGATCGGCCAGCTGGTGTCGGTCACCGGCACCGCTGTCAGCGGATTCGGGCTGCAGTTCTTCGTGTTCGTGGAAACGGGCTCCGTGACGCAGCTCTCCCTTGTCGCCTTGGCGTTCGCACTGCCTGCGATCGTGTTCGCGCCGCTGGCCGGCAGCATCGCGGATCGCTACGACCGCAAACGTGTCATGTTGCTGTCGGACGTTGCGGCAGGCGCTGCAACGCTCGCCCTTGCGGCGCTCCACCAGGCCGACGCCCTCGAGTTGTGGCACATCTACACGGCTACCGCCATCGGGGCGACGGCCAACACGTTCCAAGACCCTGCGTGGCAAGCCTCGATACCCATGCTCGTGGCACGGGATCAGCTGGGTCGCGCCAACGGTCTCGTGCAGCTGAACCAGGGACTGTCGATCATCGTCGCCCCTGCCGTCGCCGGAGCGTTGCTGGCAACACTGGGACTCGGTGCGGTGCTGTTGCTGGACGTCGTCACGTTCGGCGTCGGCGTGGCGACGCTGCTCGTCGTCCGCATCCCGCAGCCGGTGAGCGACCCGGATACGGCGCCGTCCACGGTGCGGGAGGACTCGAAGGTGGCATGGAGGTATCTCCGCACCCGGCCCGGACTGTTCTGGCTGCTGTGGATTTACGCCGGAGTGAACTTCATGCTGGCCCTGGTCAACGTGCTGTTCATACCGCTGGTTGCGTCGTTTGCATCGGAGTCGGCCGCAGGAGGCGTGCTGTCCGCGGCGGGCGCCGGGGCGGTGGCCGGGAGCATCGCGGTGGCGGCATGGGGCGGTCCGAAGCGTCTCGTGCGGGGCATCTTTGTCGGCATCGCCGCCGGAGGTGTCTTTGTGGTGATCGCCGGACTGCGACCATCTGTGGCGCTCATCACTGTTGGCGCAGTCGGCTTGATGACCATCGTCCCTGTGGTGAACACTGCGAGCCAGATCATCTGGCAGACCAAGGTGGAGCCCGCCATCCAGGGACGGGCCTTCTCGCTGCGCCGCATGATCAGCAGTGCAGTGAGTCCCATGGCGATCCTCCTGGCGGGTCCGCTGGCCGACGCCGTGTTCGAACCGGCCATGACCGGCGACGGGTCACTGACGAGATCATTGGGCAGTCTTCTCGGCACAGGTGAGGGTCGCGGCATCGGTCTCATGGTCGTCGTCGCCGGTCTCGGCACCATCGCAATGGCGATCGCCGGCCTGGCGCATCCGAGGGTGCGGTCGCTCGAAACGGAACTCGCCGACCACGACCCGCACGACACCGACGTGGCGGCGTAGCTGAGTTCGATTGCCTCAAACGGATCTTGGTGCGGCGCCGCTCAACCGGGTGGTGATCGGGGTGACGATTTGGGCCGTATGAATCGTCGTCGTCCTGGTGGTGTGTTCGGGTTGATGGTGTAGCCGTTGCGGTGGATGACGATGTGGTGGTGGAACCAGCACAGCAGGGTGAGGTTGTTGGGGTGGTTGTCGCCGC
>JABDJC010000124.1 GCA_013003395.1 Acidimicrobiia bacterium | reverse complement strand
GGGTCGGTGGCGGCTGCCGACAGGGAGATGGTGTCGTTTTCGGCGTCGGTGCGGTTACCGAGGTCCTGGTTGAAGATGGGGTTGCGGTTGGTGTTGGTGACGGTCCAGGTGAAGGTGTCGGTGGCGTCGAGGTTGGGGGTGCCGTCGTCGGTGACGGTGATGGTGACGGCGTAGGGGGATGCGGCTTCGGCGTCGTAGGTGATGGTGCCGGTGATGAGTCCTGTGGTGGGGTTGATGGTGAGTCCGTCGGGGAGTCCGGTGGCCGAATACAGCAGCCCGTCGTCGTCGGGGTCGGTGGCGGCTGCCGACAGGGAGATGGTGTCGTTTTCGGCGTCGGTGCGGTTACCGAGGTCCTGGTTGAAGATGGGGTTGCGGTTGGTGTTGGTGACGGTCCAGGTGAAGGTCTCGGTGGCCTCGAGATAAGGGGTGACGTCGTCGGTGACGGTGATCACTACTGCGTAGGGGGATGAGGCTGCGGCGGTGTAGCTGATTGTCCCCGTGATCAAACCCGTCCCATCGTCGATGGTCAGACCGTCGGGGAGTCCGGTGGCCGAGTAGTCCAGCCCGTCGTCGTCTGGATCGGAGGCGCCAGCTGACAAGGAGATGGTGGCGTTCTCTGCGTCGCCGCGATCCGGCAGGTCCTGGTCGAAGATCGGGTTGCGGTTGGTGTTGGTGACGCGCCAGCTGAAGGTGTCGGTGGCGTCGAGGTTGGGGGTGCCGTTGTCGGTGACGGTGATCACTACTGCGTAGGGGGATGAGGCTGCGGCGTCGTAGGTGATGGTGCCGGTGATGAGTCCGGTGGTGGGGTTGATGGTGAGTCCGTCGGGGAGTCCGGTCGCGGAATACAGCAGACCGTCGGCGTCGGGGTCGGTGGCCGCTGCCGACAGGGAAATGACGTCGTCTTCGGCATCGATTCGGTTCTCGAGGTCTTGGTTGAAGATGGGGTTGCGGTTGGTGTCGGTGACGGTGAGGCTGAAGACGGCGGTGCCGGTGTCGGTGGAGGGATCGGTTGCGGTGATGGTGATGGTGGAGGTTCCGGCGTCGTCGTAGTCGGGGGTGCCTGAGATCGTGGCGGTGTTGTTGGCGTTGTCGGTGAACGTCGCCCATGCCGGGATGCCGTCCTCGGTGAGCACCAAGGAGTCACCGTCGGCATCCGATGTGGTCACCGTCAACGAAAAGAGAGAACCTTCAGGCGTCGACTGGTCACCAGGATCGGTCACGGTTGGCGCACGGTTGGTGTTGGTGACGTTCAGATTGAAATCGACCGTGGTGATGTCGACCGTGTCGGTGGAACGCAGGGTCAGAGTACTGAGGGCGGCGTCGCCGTAGCCGGGGGTGCCGGTGATGGTGCCTGAGGCCGTTCCGGCTGGTCGGAGGTCTGGGGTGTAGCTGGCCCATGCCGGGAGCCCCAAGACAGTGAGATCGATGACGTCACTGTCGTCGTCAACTGCCGAAACGGCCAGGCTGAACGGCGCGCCTTCCGGCGTGGATTGGTCGCCGGGGTCGGTGATCACCGGTGGCCGGTTGGTGTTGGTGATGGTCCAGGTGAAGGTGTCGGTGGCGTCGAGGTTGGGGGTGCCGTTGTCGGTGACGGTGAGTTCGACTGCGTAGGGGGATGCGGCTGCGGCGTCGTAGGTGATGGTGCCGGTGATGAGTCCGGTGGTGGGGTTGATGGAGAGTCCGTCGGGGAGTCCGGTGGCCGAATACAGCAGTCCGTCTCCGTCGGGGTCGGTGGCGGCAGCGGACAGGGAGATGGTGTCGTTTTCTGCGTCGGTGCGGTTACCGAGGTCCTGGTTGAAGATAGGGCTGCGGTTGGTGTTGGTGACCGTGAGTGAGTAGGAGTCTTCGTCGGTTGCGGTGAACGGGTCGGTGGCGGTGATGGTGATCGATGAGGTTCCGGCGTCGTTGTAGCTGGGGGTTCCCGAGATGGTGCCGGTGTTGTCGGTGTTGTCGGTGAACGTGGCCCACCCGGGGAGTCCTGCGGCGCTCAGAATGAGTGTCTCACCGTCGGGGTCGGTGGCGGTCACCGTCAACGAATACGGAGAACCCTCAGGCGTCGAGTCATTCGCGATCGGTGTAACCGTCGGTGGGCGGTTGGCGTTGGTGACAGTCCAGGTGAAGGTGTCGGTGTCGTCGAGGTTGGGAGAGCCGTCGTCGGTGACGGTGATCTCTACTGAGAAGGGGGATGCGGCGGCGGCGGTGTAGCTGATGGTGCCGGTGATGAGTCCTGATCCGGGGTTGATGGTGAGTCCGTCGGGGAGTCCGGTCGCCGTATACAGCAGACCGTCTCCGTCTGGGTCGGTGGCGGCAGCGGACAAGGAGATGGGGTCGTTTTCGGCGTCGCCGCGATCAGTGAGGTCTTGGTTGAAGATGGGGTTGCTGTTGGTGTTGGTGATGCGATAGGCGATCGACTCGTAGTTGCCGCCATTGTCGATAGGCCTCGGATTGGTGGCTGCTCCGTCGGTTGTGCTGATCTCGTACAGGAACTCTGCCCCACCGTTCGCAGTGACTCCCCATAGCTGTCCCGTAGGATCGAACGCCAAGCCTCTGAGCAACGTTGCCGTATCGCCGATCTCTATCGTGGAGCCCGTCGCCGGATCAACTGTCCCAAGCTTCCACCCATCGGCCCCGTTGGTCATCACAGTGTGTAGCAACCCTGAAACGGGGTCGAAGGCGATGTCCGCTGAGTACTCCAAGAGCGGGCTCAATGGTTGGATGAGGATGTAATCCGCTCCTGAAAACGCCCCTGGTTTCGCCGCGCCCGTGGCTGGGTCGACCTCGAACAAGACACTGCCGCTGTCGTGGTCGTGAACGGCGTAGAGGTCGCCGGTGCCAGGATCGAACTCGGCGCCGGTCACGTCATTGAACGTCACGGCGCCCAACGATCCGTTGCCGCTCCCAAAGAGGCTCGGCATTGCAGTGAACACTCCAGTTGCGATGTCCACCGTCCCGAGGCGGTCCGCGTTGACCGCGAAAAGCGTGCCGGTAGATGGCTGGATGGCTGCACCATAGATGTCCCAGGTTCCAGTGCCCGTGCCGACGCTCACCTCGTTGGTGAGCGCATTGAAATCGCCCGGGTCAACCGCCGTCAGTAAGTCGTCGCCACCGTTGGCTCCACCGCTGTTGGCGATCAGGTACAGCGTTCCGGCCGAGGTGACCGTCCAGGTGAATGTGTCCGTGGCTGTGACGGTACCGTCATCGACCGTGATCTCGGTCGCGTACGGCGAACTGGTTTCGGCGGTGATGTCGATCGTGCCCGATATCAGCCCGCTCGACGGGTGGATCGAAAGCCCTGAGGGCAGACCGGTAGCCGAGTAGAGCAAGGGATCACCGTCAGGGTCGGAGGCCGCTGCGGAGAGAGAGATGACAGTGGTTTCGGGATCGCTCCTGTCGAGCAGGTCCTGGTCGAATACCGGTGCCTGATTGGCAACTGGAACGATCGGTCCACAGTTCAACGACGTGTACTCGGACATGTCGTCAATAGTCGTGATGATTGTCCCGATACCTGTCGCCGTGTCGACCTGGTACAGCAGGCCATCGCGTCGCAATGCCCACGCCGTGCCACTCTCGTCGAAGGCGAAGCCATATATGTCGACCATCGAGGAGCCTATGACGGTCAGATGGGTGACGTCCGGGTCGCCGTAGATCAGGTCCACAGTGACCAAGTGCGAGGTGCCATCGGGCTCACGAGCGATTCCGTAGATCTTGCTCGAGACCGGATCAACGGCGATCTCCTTGAGGTCGGTGCCTCCCGGAAAGCCCGTCGTGGTATCCACGACTTCGTAGTCTTGGCCAACCCCGAAAGCATTTGGAACGGCCGCACCCGTGGTTGGGTCGATCTCGAAGAGTAGGTCGTCTCCGGCTCGGATCGACACTCCCAACATCGTACCGCCGGTCGTGAACGTGATGTCGTAGGCATTGTTGAGTGGCTGCACGCCCAGGTCGCCGTTTCCCGAACCGGTGGTCGATGTCGCGGGGGTAAACGCCGCGGTCTCTAAGTCGATGGTGCCGAGCTGATCGTCTTCGATTCCGTACAGAGTCTTGGTGGCGAGTGCCGAGGTGGTGCCGAAGATCGAAAGCGTTCCGATGGTTCCCTGGATGGTTTCGTTCGTTGCCGGTGAGGGGTCGAGAGTGTCAACCACCGTCAACTGATCGTTTCCGGCCCCGATATGTCCCACAGTGGAGCAGACACTGGCGGCCGCGTTTGCAGGAGAACTCGGCACGACCGTAATGATGCCAGCCACGAGAATCGCAGCGAGCGCCACCCTGGCGGCTTTCATCGTGAAGGCACCTCGTTTTGCCGCGAGATCTCGGCAACTGATGCCGAGGCCGAGGCGAGTTGCCCGCTGTGCGAGGTGTGACCGCCAGGCGATCCATCGACGTCCGTCGACTCGCGAGCCGGAACTGCCACGCAGGACGAAAGTGGCAACCTCACACTGAAGTGGGTCTCCCCATCCACGCGCCGGTAATCGAGATCGCCGTCCATGAGCTGAGCAATTGATCGCGCCACCGCAAGGCCCAGTCCAACGCTGCCTACGAGCAACGCTGCCGACGCTTTGTGGACGAACTTCTCGAACAGCCGGTCTTCGATGTCCGGCGGAACTCCGGCGCCGTCATCTGCAACCAGGAGAAGCCACTCGGAGTCAGTGGTCTCGACCACAACCCTGATCGTCGGGCCGCCGTACTTCACGGCGTTCGTGACCAGATTCCGGACGATCTGGCGCAGCCGGTGGCGGTCGGTCAGCATCCTCAACGGTTCAGCCTCGAGGACGATCGCTGCGCCATGGCGCCGTGCCGGAGCCAAGACGGTCTCGAGTTCTTCGATGAGGTCGAACTCTTCGACATCCAAAGTCAAGGCTTGCGCGTCGAGGCGTGCCGCGGTCAGCAGGTCCTCCACCATTCGAGACAGTTCGGCGGACTCCGAGTGGATGAGTCCGACCAATTCGGTTGCAGACTCGGGATCGACGAGTCCGCTTTCGACCAGGACCTCTGAGAATCCGTAGATGCTCGTCAGCGGAGTTCGCAACTCATGCGAGATGCTCGCGATGAATTCGTCCTTCGACAATCGCAGGTCACGTTCCGCTTCGAGCTTGGCCTCGAGGGTGAGCTGGCCCGCCAGCGCCTGACGGTGCACCATTCGCCGATACAGGATGAGTGCTGCTGCTGGAATCAACAGCGTTATGAGGAATCTGGTGATACCGGCGATCCAACCGGCACTCGCCTCGGTGCTTGCGATTCGCTCGATGATCGAGTCACGGAGAACAACGAGGTCGGCCTTGGCGGCGTTGAACTCGGTTTCCGCTTGTCCCGAATTCAGCTCGAGCGCCGTGAGAGCATCTCCGGCTTCGAGCGCACCGAGGACATCTTGAATCGAGGAGGCATAGCGGTCGAGCTTCTCCATGACCAACGTCGTATCGATGGACGACTGTTCTTCGGCAGATGACATCCATTCAACGAGCTGATCCAGGTTCAGCTGCGCCTCGAGGCGAGCGCGTTCTGCCCCGCTTTCAGATGCCACGCCCAGGTCGAGGTCGATGCCGAAGAAGACAGCCTGCGCTGTAGCGGCGCGTACGAGTGCAGCCGATCCGGTTGTGGCGTTCACCCAATGCTGTGCTCGAGCGTTGTCGGCAACTTGACCGGCGCTGAAGGCATTGGTGAATACCAGCGCAGCCGCGAGCACCAAGGCGACGGCCATACTGCCGATGGCAATAGAGGCGCGCCTCGTGCTTCTCCTTTGATCTCCTCGCTCCATGGTGTCCTATCGGTACCAGTTGCTGGGAAATGAAGCTAAGTCCGCATATTCATGCCGGCGATGGCTCCGCCGCTGTTCAGAACAGCTTGTCGTCGATCTCTACCATGGGTTCCGTGAGGTTCGCTTCTGCCCTATCTGAAGACGTCGATACCACCAGTGCGCTGGCCGATGCGCTCGGACAGGTGACGGACGCCATCGACGGTGATCCGGATCTGATCGTTGCTTTTGCCACACCCCACCATCACGGTGCCATCGAGCACATCGCGTCGGTCACGGCGTCCATCGCGCGCGATGCCTCTTTTGGTTGCATTGCAGAAGGGGTCGTCGCCGGCGATCGAGAGATCGACAGTGGACGCGGTCTCGTCGTATGGGCGGCTCGTGTGCCGGGAGGAGTTTTCGACGCCGCTCAGGTCGAAGCGATTCGCGTGCCCCAAGGTGTGACCGTCACGGGTGGACCTGCGATCGCAGATGCGGCAGGTGTTGTCGTCCTGGCGGATCCCTTCAGCTTCCCTGCCGGCGCGTACGGATCTCGGTTGGCCAGTCGTGGTTTACCGGCGGTCGGGGGAGTCCCGAACGCCGGTCGCGGCCCGGGAGGCGGAGCCTTGTTCGCCAACGGCGACGTCTTCAGCCATGGCGCCGTTGCAGCGAGCTTCGGCGGCGCTCTCGAATTCCGACCGAGCGTTTCACAGGGATGTCGGCCCCTCGGGGAGCCAGTGGTGGTGACGGATTCGGCCGACCGGGTGCTCAGCGGACTTGCCGGTCGACCCGCGTTCACCCATCTCCAAGACATGTTCTCGCGCCTGTCGGATGAGGATCGAGCCTTGGCCCGCCACGGTCTCCACATCGGAATCGTGATGGATGAATACCAAGCCGAGTACGGCACGGGGGACTTTCTCATCAGAGCGGTCATCGGGATCGATCAGGCCAGTGGAACCATCGAGGTCGGCGACAAAGTGCCGGTCGGGCGCACCGTCCAGTTCCAGGTTCGTGACCCAGGGACGGCTGACGTCGATCTGCGTGAGGTGCTCGACGGAGGCGCATCGTCCGGCGGTGTTTTGCTGTTCACCTGCAACGGGAGGGGTGAGCGGTTCTTCGGGGAGTCTGATCACGATGCGTCGCTCGTTGCCGCGGCACTTCGGCCGCCGGCGCTGGCCGGAATGTTCGCCGCCGGAGAGATCGGTCCGGTCGGGTCCGGCAACTATCTTCACGGTTTCACCGCATCGCTTGTGGAGATCAGGCCAACAACTGCCTGACCAGTCGAGGTCTGCGAGCATCGGCTCGTGCTTGAACTCGTAAGAATCTTCGTCGACGTCCTCACGCCGGTTGTGGCGGTTGCTGGGGTCGGTGCCTTTGCCGCCAAGCGGTGGTCGCTCGACTACCGCCCGCTCAGCACGATCGCCTACAACTTCTTGGCGCCCGCTTTCATCTTCCGGCTACTGAGTGCTCCGACAAGTCTCGACGGACCGGTCGCTGCCATGATCGGAGCGACCCTCATCACCCTCGTTGTGATGTTTGGTCTCACCTGGGTTCTCGAACTCAAGCAGCCACCTGAGCGCCGAGTCCTCGATGCCATGGCGACCACATTCGGCAACGTCGGCAATCTCGGTTTCCCAATAGTGCTGTTCGCACTCGGTTCTGACGCGTTGCCAGAGGCCGGCGTGCACTTCCTGACCGTCACGACGGGAGCATTCGTCCTGGGCATCGGTGCCGCCGCACACCTGCGCTCCCGGACCATGACCGAGTCGTTCAGGCGGATGATCACCACGCCTGCACTTGCTGTCGTACTCCCGGCGGTGCTGTTGAATGCCGGAGACGTAGCCCAGCCTCAGGTACTGACAAGGTTCGTGGACCTGCTCGCCGAAGCGATGATTCCCGTCATGTTGTTGACCCTCGGCATGCAGCTCGTCAGTACCCGTCTCACCCCTGATGCGTCGCGACTCGGACTCATATCGATCCTCAAGCTCGTCATCGCCCCGCTGGTGTTCTTCGGAGTCGCATCGGCGCTCGGCCTCACGGGAGACGCCATGAACGCTGGGTTGCTGCTCGCCGCAATGCCGACCGCAGTACTCGTTGGGCTGATATCGCTCGAATACGACCTGGAGAGCGAAGTCGCGAGCGCTGCCATCCTGGCGACGTCCGCAGCAGCGCTGCTCACTGTCGGGTTGCTGTTGACGGTGGTGTGACCGGTCAGCCGTCGAGCTCTTCGAACAAGGTGATCTGCAATCCGGCAGGCGCTTCGAGCCTCGAGTTGAGAGAGCGCCACGGTGTCTCGGTCGGTGGCGCAACGAGTTCTGCTCCCGCTCGTGTCAGGTCGGTTGTCGCAACTTCAACGTCTTTCACCTCGAAGGCCACTCTGATCTGACGGCTCACCTTCCGCCCAACCTCGATGTCGTCAATGAGCTGCGTCTGGGCCTTGTTCGCAAGTTCCAACGTTGCGCGACCGGCATCGAGGATGACGACGCTGGCACCCCGATCGCTGTCGACCGCCAGCTCCTCAGTGAGCCCAAGCGCATCTCGGTAGAACGCCAACGCCTCGTCGAGATCTTCGACTTCGACGACGAGCCGTAGTTGGTGGACTTTGCGGTTCCCAGATGGTTGGTTTGGTGTCATTCGAACAGACACTACGTCGTCGCTAGATCAAACGACCGGGGTTCTCGTGGATCGGCGTGTTGGTGAGAATCCGTTCGGGGCCGAGCCTGCTGAGGTCGAGCTCGTGGTCTCGGCCGACGACTTGTTCAGCGATGTATCGGCCGACAGCATGACACTGCTGGAAGCCGTGACCCGAGAAGCCGGTACACACATAGAGCCCGTCGATGGTCGGCCAAGCGCCGATTATGGCGTTGGCGTCGAGAGTGTTCACCGCATACAGGCCACTCCAGCCGCCGCGGACGTGGAGCGCATCGAAGTCCGGGAGCCACCGCACGAGCTCCGGCCACAAGTCGTCTGCGAATCGGTCGCGAGAGAAGCCGAAGTCGACACCGACTGGGTCAGATGGACGCGACCAGCCGACAACAAATGTGCCGCCCCCTTCAGGCACCAGGTACGGGCCGGTGGGCAAGAACACGGAGGGAAGACTCTCGCTGGCGATGGCCGTTTCGATGACATACACCGATCGCCGCACGGGTATCACGGGGATTTCGACACCGATCCGAGACAGCAGTGCTGCGCCCCACGCGCCTGCACAATTGATGACCGATCCGGCGTGGAGGGTCGATCCATCGGCGAGTTCGACACCGCTGACTCTGTCGCCGGTCCGAATGAGCGAAGTGACCTCCGCCGCAAGGTAGGTGACGCCCTGAGAGCGTGCTTTGGCCCGATACCCGTGCAGTACTGCGTGCGGGTCGACACTGCCATCGCTCGGGCCGAAAGTGCCGCCCACATGGTCTGGACCCGAGATGACCGGCCAGCGCGCCTCGATGGCTTCGGATTCGAGCCACACGGTGTCGCAGCCGAGAGACTGCTGTA
>JABDJC010000215.1 GCA_013003395.1 Acidimicrobiia bacterium | reverse complement strand
AAGGCGACACCTCCGAGGATGGCCCAAGGCCATTTGATCGACCTCGCCCGGAGCAAGGCCACCGTCCCCAAAGCTCCGGCAATGATGGTCATCACCTGCAGATCAGTTTGGAGGTCGAGCGTCAGTGGGATCTGAAGCAGTCCGGCGAGCCACGTGATCGGGTAGTAGATGCCGGAACCGATGTCCGAGAGCATTGGAGCGCCTGAGCCCTGATAGGGAACCCACGTTGGGAACTGCCCAGTTGAGATCACTCCGGCAACAAATGTTGGTCCGGTCGTGACCCTGCCCGTGAAATCCCATGGGAAGGTTGCGTCGGCGAAGATCTGAGCTCGGTAGGCGACCATACCGACGACAGTCAGCAAACCAGTGGCCAGAAGTCGCGGGTAGCGCGACACAGCTCGGACCACTGTCCGATTGGTCCAAGAGCCGCGGGTATGCAAATGGTTTGCCATGGTGAGGAGAATCTCGAAAAAGACGTTTTAGATCGAACTGGTGAGCCATTGCCGTCAACGGGCCCGCACATCGATGACTGCATCGAGCCGTTCTCAGTCGGAGGTTAGTTCGTCAATGCCCATGCCTCTGGCGGCGGTCGAAGTCCCTGACCTCAAACGTGTCCCTCGAACGAACCCGACGCGTTTTCGGTTTTCGCGGTTCCTGGCAATCCGATCCGCAGTCCGGCGATGTATCGCATCGGTTTGTCCATGGCCCCCGAGGTCGGTGGCGCGCCGTCGACCATCCTGTGTACCGATGCGGCCGACACCCGGGGCTGGCGTTGCGTAGTTGTTGCCGGCGCTACGATCTCGTCGACGTCGGCGCGTCTTCGCTCACGGGAGCTACTCGTCGTCCGCACTCGAGGAGGTGGCCCGTGATCATTGTGACGGGCATGCATCGATCTGGAACGTCGTTGCTCGCAATGACACTTGAGGCGCTCGATCTCGACTTTGGTGATCACGATGAGTTCTATGCGGCGGACCGCTGGAACGAGGAGGGCTATTTCGAACGACGCGATGTGATCGACATGAACAGTAGGTTGCTCAGCGGTCACGCTCGCACGGCTGGGAGGCTGGGGTCGGTGCTCTCGCAGGTGCGTTATCTGGCTGGTCAGCGTGAATCCACCTTTCAAAAGCGAGCGCGCGACTACGAGGCCGACCTCGCTCCACTTGCGGCTTCGCTTGATGGGATCGCTGTAAAGGACCCGCGATTCTGTCTGACGTACGACGCGTGGACACCCCATGTCGATGTTGAGATGGTGATCATCGCCCTTCGTCATCCAACTGCAGTAGTGAGTTCTCTTCACCGCCGGCAACACATTCCACGCACGGTCGCGTATCGCTTCTGGAATCGACATGCAGAAGGACTGCTATCGATCGACCACCCCCGTCGACTGTTCGTGAGGTTCGAGCGCCTGGTTGGTGACCGGCCCGCTGCTGAGCTCGAGCGGGTCGTTAGGTTTCTCGGCCTCGACATTACGGTAGAAGAGGCTCTGGCCCGTTTTCAGTCGCGATTCGTCTCCAGCCTGCAACATCATGCCTCTGTCGAAACTGGCCTCCCCGAGGAAACAAAAGTGCTGTGGGACGCCATCACTCGTGTGGGATCGCCCTGATTCGGTTGCGATCGCCCACACGTCGCCGCTTGTAGATTGAGGCCCGCATGAGACATCAGATGAGGCTCTGGACCGCCCTGCTCATGGCCGTTACCGTCCTGGTGGCTCCCGGCGGCGCCTTCGCGTCGGAAGGTCAGAGCTTGCCAGGCGCCTACAACATGGTTCTTGTTGGTGGATCCGGTGTGCTCCCGCCACAACAATTGGTTGAGCTCAGAGCGACCACCACGGGCGACACCCTTCGGATAGGTGGCTCGTCACGTTTCGGAACGGCTGCAGCAGTATCAGCTCAGCAGTATCCCTCGGGTTCGGAGAATGTCGTCATCACGACCGGATCCGATTTTGCCGATGCGCTCGCAGCGGTTCCAGTGGCCTCGTCTCTCGACGCGCCGTTACTGCTCACCCAAAGCGATGGCCTCCCTCAGGAAACTCGCGCCGAACTGCAACGACTTGCACCCCAGTCGGCCTTGGTGGTTGGGGCCGAGAGCGCAATCGGAGAGTGGATTCGCCGAGAACTGAGGATGCTTGGCATAAGAACTGTCACCCGAATCGGTGGGATCGACAGGTATGACACCGCAGCTCTCCTGAGCGAGAGCCACTTTGATCGAGGCGTCGAGTCCGTCTTCGTGGTCTCCGGACTCGAGTTTGCGGCCGGTGTCTCGGCGGGAGCCGCCGCCGCGAGCTCTTCTGAGCCGATCCTCATCAGTCACCGTGACTTCGTCCCCGACGCGCTCCGCAGAGAGTTGCTGCGTCTACGACCAAAGCGTGTATTCGTCGTGGGCGACGCTTCCATCGTGTCGAGTCGAGTGGTGAGTGAAATCCAATTCATGCTCGGTGTACCCGTCGCTCGTCTGTCTGGGCCCGATAGCCACGCCACGGCTGCTGCGGTGTCGGCGAGAGTCTTCAAGAACGGTGCCACGATGGTGAAAATCGCGACGAATCTCGACTTCGTCGACGCCCTCTTGGCCGGTGGGTTCGGTCGCGGTCCGGTCCTCTTCAGTTCAGAAGCCGGGATTCCTGACGCGACGCTCGCCGAACTCGACCGACTCGGCGAGTTCCAGCGACCAATCCTCAGCATCGCACCGCAGACTGTCAATCCCGATTCGGCATCGCCGTTGACCATGTTCATAGCCGACAGTGATTCGTCCCCTTCTGACCTCGAATTGCGGATCGTCGACCAGCCTCGACATGGCTCGTTGGAGGTGGTAGGTCTCGAGGTCGGTTACACCTCGGATCCGGGCTACCTGGGGCCGGATCGGCTCTCACTGTCTATAGCTGACGGCCTTTTCACCTCGAGGCCGGTTGCGGTCGACATCACGGTCCGCAGAGCGGGACCCCCGAACATCGTGATGATCATGGCCGACGATCTCGGTTACGGAGATCTCGGGTCGTACGGACAGCAATACATCAAGACCCCCCGGCTCGACGCCATGGCGGCAAACGGTGCACGTTTCACCGAGTTCTATTCCGGGTCGCCGTGGTGCCCGCCCGCACGCTCGACGCTGATGACCGGTCAACACGGTGGAAGGTCATTCCTTCGCCATGTGGGTTGGTTTCCCGAGGGACAACAGACGATTGCCAAATCTCTGAGAGACGACGGCTACTCCACCGCACTGTTCGGTAAGTGGGGACTTGGGCAGCTCAGTGGGCAGGGGCTGGTGGGCGGAAGTCCGATCGACGCCGGGTTCGAAGAGTTCACCGGATACCTGAGCCATCGCGACGCGCACGCGTATTACCTCGACAGTCCCGAGACTCCTGCCGAATCAACACCCGCGCATCCGTACTACAGCAACCTCCGACAGTTTCTCTACACCAGCAGCGGGACCGACGTTCGACCGATGATGATTTCACCCGATCGATATACGCATGACGAGTTCATCGACAGAAGTCTCGACTTCATCGAGGAACAGCGACTGGAACCGTTCTTTCTGTATTTGCCCGTAACCATCCCGCACGCCGAGCTCGTCGTGCCACCGGACGAACCGGGCGAGAATCTTCTGGGTCAGTACCTCAACGAGGATGGGACGAGCATCTTCCCGGAGATTCCGTACCAACCCGAGCTCGACGGACTCGGATACGACCGCTGGAACGACAAACCGAGAGCGACGTACGCCGCGATGGTTTCGAGGCTCGATCGCGACGTCGGACGCATCCAAGACCTCATCATCGAGCTGGGGCTTGCAGAGGACACGCTGATTGTGTTCACGAGCGACAATGGACCGCACGACGAGGGCGGTATCGAGCGGTTGGCCGGAGATTTCAGTTTCGACAGCGCCGGCGGTCTCGCCGGCGGCAAGTATCACTTGACTGAAGGCGGCATCCGAGTACCGGCACTCGCCTGGTGGCCCGGAACCATTGCTCCTGGGACGGTGATCGACAAGCAAGCGGCCTTGTGGGACTTGGCTCCGACGTTTGCCGAAATGGCCGACACCGAACTCAGGTGGGCTGTAGACGGCATTTCACTTCTGCCTGAGCTGACCGGTGAATCAGGAAGAAGTCACCCATACCTCTATTGGGAAACGTTTACGCCGTTCTTCACTGGCGTCGCTGTGAGGCGGGATGATTGGAAGCTCATTCGCTCTGGCGTCGACTCGCCATTCGACCCCGTTGCGCTCTTCGACTTGTCGGTGGACCCGTACGAGTTGGACGACGTTTCCAACGACCCGGTGAATTGTTCCGTTGTCCGTCAGCTGATACGAATTGCCAATGCAGCGCGTACTCCGGCACCATTCAATCCCAACCCATTGACCGTCTCCCTGGATGTCGTACCACTGGCGACGCCCGAATGCTGAGAGAGAAGTGATCGTATGACCGATCAAGGCGTCACCCCATCCCAGGCTCCCATCATCGTCATCGGAATGCACCGTTCCGGGACGACCGCGGTGACGCGTCTTCTCGAAGGGCTCGGCGTCTTCATGGGTAGATATCAAGAAGGCAATGCTGAAGCGTGGATGTTCTTCCTGACGAACCAGTCCCTCCTCAAGAAGGCCGGGGGGCGGTGGGACCATCCCGACCCTGCCCTCGACATTCTGGAGTCGTCGCAGAGAGCGCACTATGTGGAAGGCTTGAAACGTCTGGTCCGGTCGCCGTTGATGATCGGATTTCTCGGGCCTGTTCGGTACCTCCGCAGGCATCGCCTCGCTCGCACCGGCGCTCCTTGGGGATGGAAAGACCCGCGAAACACGATCACGCTTCCACTGTGGCTGGACGTCTTCCCGCATGCCAAGGTGATCAACGTGACGCGACACGGCGTCGACGTTGCAAGCAGTTTGGCAACACGCAGTGACTCCGCCGCCGAGCAACACGACAAGCGAGCAGCCAGGCGACCGTTGCTTCACCTTCTTGGCAGTCTGTTCGGTCCGTGGTCACGGGTGTCGCCGGTTGATGACCTCGATGGTGCCTTCGAGCTGTGGGAGCGGTATATGGAAATCGGCACCCGATGGTTCCACGAGGTCCCGCCCGACCGCCGACTCGCCTTGGCCTACGAAGACCTCTTGGCATCTCCTCGAGCCGTAGCCGAGTCCCTCGCCGAATTCTGCGGCGTATCCGGCGAAGAGGATCTGATCACCCGCGCAATCGCAGACCTCAAACAGTCTCGATCCCTGGCGTATCGCAACGATGACCGGCTGGCGGCGTTTGCCGAGAGCCACGCCGATCGGCTGGCTCGGTGGGGTTATTCGCCCTAGCTCCCGAGCGAGTCGCGCCAACCTTCGACCGGTGTCGGCCTGTCGGCGATAGCGCGAAGGAAACCAACCACGGTCGCTACCGATAGTCCAGCCCGCCGCACGAAGTTGCCGTTTCCATCGACGTCGGCTTTCCGCCAGCCGCTCGCAAGAAGTGCTGGCAATCGCATCGCGGTGCGCTTCCACCCGAGGGCGTACCCGAATGCGAGAAGCAGGTTCCGCTGGATCTTGATCGCCCGCACGAAGTCAGACCAGCTGCTGCCCTTTGACGGCGTCGAGTGATGGATCACGTACGGTTCGACGACAGCCACAATGGCAACGCCGGCTCCGGACAAGCGCAGGCCGAGGTTGGTGTCCTCGCAGTAGTGCGGAATACGCGAGTCGAAGGGCACCCCGCCAAGCAGCTCGATGGTGGATCGATGTAGGGCGAACGCTCCACCGGAAATGGTGTTGGTCGGTTCTTCGGTGACGTCTGACTTTCGCCAAAGAAGACAGCCAGACCAGTCCATGAAAGGAGCGACCTGCTCTTCACTCCACGGGAAGGACTGAGCGACGGTCACAGCCCGGGCAGGTGTCACCAGGCTCCGTAGTCGGCCCAGTAGCCCCGGCGTCACTTCTGTGTCCTGATTGAGATAGAACAAGACATCGTTGTTTGCGTGCAGCGTTGCGGCGTTGTTGCCGGCGGCGAAGAGAAGGTTTGACTTCGACTCGACGAGTCGTGCCGTTGGCCACGAAGCCCGTACCCAATCAGGCGTTCCATCTGTTGAGGCGTTGTCGAAGATCACGACCTCATCGTCTGAATCGAGTTCTGGTGCCAGTGACGATGCGAGTTTCGGCAGGTGATCAATGCCGTTGAATGTCACGATCACGACGCTGATGGGCTGCTTGATTGCCATCGGGATGATGATTCCTCTTCATTTGGTTTGGTTCGAAGCGCTACAGCTGCGCCACTAGAGTTGCGCACCGGAGCGGCGCGTATAGAAAGTCTGTGGATGAGCCTAAGCCAGGACAGTCGGCGTGGCTCCTCGCCAGTGCGATCTGCGACTCCGGGATCAGCGGGCAGGCAACTCCCTCTGCTGATTCTCGCGGCTTTCGCAGCAATCTCTCTTGTCGGATTGTGGATCGCACCGAGATCGATTGCGTGGGGTTTCGTACCATTCCTTGCGGTCGCCGTCGGCGCTCCGGGTTACGCGCTCAGCCGACGACTCGGTGTGGGCGGCGGGTCCCTCGTCGACGTTCTTGTCGGCTTGCCGTTGGGGTTGGGAGTTCAGTTTCCGGTCTTTGCGGTTGCCGCAACATTCCACCTGACGGCGTCGGTCTTCGGGACGGCGGCGCTTGTCGTGGGACTCGTCGTGTACCTATGGGCCGGGCGAGACCCCGTCGAGGCCGCAGCGTGGCCGAGCGCTGGGAACTGGCTTCGGTTGTACCTCTGGGGTATCGGTCTCGTGGCTTTGGCCGCGGTGTGGTTCGCCGGCCGCGACAGTGACGACTGGGCTTACGGAGCATTCGTCGCCGACGCCTCTGAGAACTACCCGCTGTCTGCGTTCGACCCGGCTCTCGGTGAAGACATTCCGGCATTCCCGCGCCAACGATTGAATCTGTGGCTTGGCTTGTTGGGTGCTGGTGCCCGTATCACCTCGGGATCGGTGCCAACGATGCTGCAAGATTCCTTGCCGATCGTCATTGGCATCGTGGCGATGTTCGCCACGTATTTCCTCGGTGTGGTTCTGGGAAAGACTCCAAAGTGGGGAGCCGTTGCCCTCACCATTCAGCTTGCCTGGTTCGCCGGGACCGTGATGCACTCTCAGCCGGGGCACGCGTTCTTGAATCGAGTGGGGGAGGACAAGTTCCTCGCCACGCTGGTGCTCTTTCCCGTGATTCTCGGCGCGATCGTTCTCGCTCTGCGTCGCGGGCTTTCGATGATCCGCTTCGGTGTCATTGGATTGCTGAGTGGATTTGGACTGGCGGGGATCCACCCGGTCAACCACTTCTTGCTGCTCGCTGGGCTTGGCATATGGGTTGTGGCCATGGTGGTCACGAGAACGCCCGGGTTCAGAAAGCTGGCTGTCCATGTGGTCATGTTTTCTCTAGCAATCGTGGTGGCGCTCGTAGCCTCGTTGCAGATGGGCTCGATCGGGCCGGCTCCAGGAAGTGAAGATGCCCTGGCGCTCGAAGCCCAGATGCTTCAGGCAGAACAACCATTCGGAAATTCGCGCATCATATTGAACAGCGACGGCGAACCGATTCTGGTTCATCCGCAAGTGGTCAGTCAGTCGCTGACCCTGGTGATGGTGGCTCTCGCCCTGGCGTTGCTGGTCGTTCGTCGGTCGCCGTCAACGTTGATGGTGGCGTCGCTCGTGCTCACCGTCATCTTGTTCGCATTCAACCCGTTGGCGGTTCCTCTCGTGGTCGACACGCTGGGCGTGAACATGCTTTGGCGCTTTACTTGGCTGTTGCCTGTGCCGTTCGTGATTCCTGCGTACGCGGCGGCATTCAGAGGAAACGGAGTCGAGATCCCGTCTGGCGCCGTATTTGTGATCCTCATTGTCGCCGCAATGCAGCTTCCCACCCTGCAAGCGTCCTATACGACCTACGAGAAGGGTCGGTCTGCGTGGCGAGCGACCGCTGCACTTGAACAGGTCTACGACGTCCTGAGTGCCGAGGCGCAACGGCATGATGTTGCGCTTGCTACCGGGATTCCGTCGCTCCAACTGCCGGCGCACGTACCCAAAGTGAGTCAGTTGGCGTATCGCGGTCCTCTTGGTACCAGGTGGCACTTTCCGAGAGAGCGAGTCGATGAGGGAGTCGCACGAGAGTTGGCGGTACAAGCGTTCTACACCAATATCGGTCGAGATTTCAACCAGAGCGACTACGACACCCTGACCGACTACGACGTCGCGTACATCATCCTGGCGGTCGATGACCCGCGCTTCTCTCAGGTGTCGGATATCCGAGGTCTCGAACTGCTGTTCAGCAACCTCGAATGGGCGCTCGTCTCCGTGGACGTCGACTCGCTCAAGTGGTTCGAATTCATCTGAGCGTTGGCTTGGGTCAATCTGCTGACGGCGAGGCTGGTTGTGCCATGCTCGATTCAACCGCGAACTCTCGCACGAGAATTCGATGCTCGTCCTGCAGTTTCGAGATTTCCACCTGTTGGCGCAGAGCAAGTACGGCAAGGATGTAGAAGCCGGCAGCGAAGATCACGTTCGTCGGGTCCTTGACGTCAAAGAAGGTTGCCATCGACTCGAGAATGATCGGAACGGCCACCACAATGCCGAATGCGGTGATGCCAAGAAGCCAGCGCAGTGCGTGTTGTTCGGCAATTCGCCGTCTGCGGACGAGCGACAGCACGATGGCCACCAGCGACAAGCAGGCAACGACCATTGAGAGTCTTGTCATCGTCGATCCTCCTGATCCTCGATTGAAAGCAATCCGAGCGCGAGCAGCACTTTGAACGCGTAGTAGTACGACTTCAAGCCGTTGATCGTCGATGTGCCGTGCAATCGGTCTCGCATCAGTACTGGCACTTCAAGGATCCGGAAGCCCGCCCGGTGGTAGTGGACGATGCTCTCGACCTCAGGGAAGTCGTGTGGGTGATACAGAGCTGAGTACTGGGCCACTTCCTTCGTCACACAGCGGTAGCCAGACGTGGTGTCGCTGACTGAGGCCTTGACGAGAAGGCTGACCAACTTGGAGAAGACGGCGATCCCGACGCGTCGAAAGAACGGCGGGCGATGTTGGTCGGTTTGGTCGAGCACGAAGCGCGAGCCAATTGTCACATCCGCCTCTCCATCCAGGATGGGTTGGATCAGTGCAGGGCCCTCGGCAGGGTCGTGCTGTCCGTCGCCGTCCAGTCGCAGTACCACGTCGAAGTCGTTCACCGTCGCCCACCGATAGCCGGCTTGAACCGCTCCACCGATTCCAAGGTTGTGTGGCAGCTTCAATACTTGTGCCCCAACCAACTGCGCCTCGCTGGCGGTCGAGTCCGTCGAGCCATCGTCGATCACGAGAACCGCGCTTTCGGGGAGGGCGTTCTTGACCTCTTTGACGACGTGGGCGATCGAGGCGGCTTCGTTGTGTGCCGGAATGATCGTTACCAAGCGCATTCGTTCAGCCTCGATGGAGGTGGCAGGGAAAACCCTGGGTGCATACGCTCCTCAAGGCTAGCGGTCGGCGCCGCGTCATTCCTTCAACCAGCGCGACCGTGACCGATCGAATCTTCGAAGACCTTCAACATCAGGTTCTCGGCCAGACGATTCGCGACCGCCAACGATTCAAAGGTTCCGGCATCAGTCCACGATCCATCGAGCACCGAGTACGAGAGAGATCCTGCTTCGATGAATGCGTTGTTGACATCGGTGATTTCGAGTTCGCCGCGATCGGACGGTTTGAGATGTCTGATGTAGTCGAACGCTTCTGGCCCGTACATGTAGATACCGGTGACCGCTAGATCTGACTC
>JABDJC010000107.1 GCA_013003395.1 Acidimicrobiia bacterium | reverse complement strand
CACCCACCCGGCACCCACCGGATCGAAGGCGGTGGTCTCGGCTTCGTGCCACAGATGATCACGCCAGACACTTACGATCGTCTCGATCAGGTCAGCACCGCTGACGCGTTCGCCACCGCGAGGGAGGTTGCACGCTCAGACGGCGTGTGGACCGGTCCCAGTGGGGGAGCCAACATTCTCGCCGCCGTGCGTTACGCACAGGAGCTCGGACCAGGGCATCGAGTGGTCACTGTCCAACCAGACTCCGGACTCAAATACCTCGCCGGCAATCTCTACGGCGGCGACTGAACCAACGCCGAATGAAGGGAACCCTTGACGATGCCGAAGGGCGTAGCTACGTTCTTCAACTCATGAAGGTTGTTCTCAACGCTCGAATGATGTGTATGGCTCTCAAGCCGTGCGGCATCGACGCGTAAGACCAACCACCAACGCAGCAATCGAGGATCCGCACCGGCAACGGGCGGATCTTTGTCGTTGCACAGACATCTCCCTTGCCGACCCGGCACCTCATCACCGGAAGGGGAGAGCAGATGTCCACCAACTACCGATACGAAACGCTCCAGGTCCATGCGGGGCAGGAGCCCGCTCCAGGCACGAACGCCAGGGCGGTCCCGATCTATCAAACAACGTCCTACACGTTCGATGACAGTGCACACGGGGCTCGACTCTTTGCACTCGAAGAGTTCGGCAACATCTACACGCGCATCATGAACCCGACCACCGACGTGTTCGAGCAGCGGATCGCGGCGCTCGAAGGGGGAGTGGCGGCAGTGGCGACGGCCAGCGGCCAGGCCGCGCAATTCACTGCGCTCACAACCCTCGCCGGCTCCGGCGACAACATCGTCTCTACTCCGTTTCTCTACGGCGGTACCTACAACCAGTTCAAGGTCGCTTTCGCACGCCTCGGCATCGAGGTGAGATTCGTCGAGGGTGAAGACCCTGCGGAGTTCGCGGCGCTGTCGGACGACAAGACGAAGGCGTTCTACGTCGAGAGCATCGGCAACCCCCGGTTCAACGTGCCGGACCTGCCCGCGCTCGCAGAGACCGCCCACGGCATCGGCGTGCCGCTGGTCGTGGACAACACGTTCGGGGCCGCCGGCTACTTGGTGCGCCCCATCGATCACGGTGCGGACATCGTCGTCGCCTCCGCCACGAAGTGGATCGGCGGTCACGGCAACTCGATCGGTGGCGTCATCATCGACTCCGGCAACTTCGACTGGCGCAATGGTCGGTTCTCAGTGTTCACGGAACCGGCGCCTGGCTATCACGGTCTCGTCTTCACCGACGTCTTTGGTCCCGATGGGCCGTTCGGGAACATTGCGTTCGCCATCCGAGCGAGGGTCGAAGGACTACGCGATTTGGGTGCTGCACTGAGTCCGTTCAATGCGTTTCTGCTGCTGCAAGGCGTGGAGACCTTGTCGCTGCGTGTCCAACGACACGTCGACAACGCCCTCGAGCTCGCCCGGTGGCTGGACGCGCATGAGGCTGTGGCCTGGGTTAACTACCCGGGACTCGAAGACCATCCGTCGCACGCAACGGCTCGCCGCCTTCTCCGCAACGGCTTCGGCGCCGTGCTGGCGTTCGGCATCGAGGGCGGGTCGACAGCCGCGCAACGATTCATCGACTCCGTCGAGCTGGCATCACACCTCGCAAATGTTGGTGACGCCAAGACGTTGGTGATCCATCCGTCGTCCACAACGCATCAACAGCTCGATGACGCCGAGCAGGCGTCAGCCGGCGTGTCGAGCGACCTGATTCGCGTGTCCGTCGGTATCGAGCACATCGACGACATCAAGGAGGACTTCGAAGCAGCCTTCGCCAAGGCTCGTGATCTCTCGGCGGTCGGCTGGTGATCGGGGCAGTCGGCCTCCCCTGAGCAGCGAGCTGGCGGGGTTCCAAACCGCTGACTCCATTCAGGACTCACTAGTCCATCGGGAACAGGCAGAACGGGTGGCCAACTGGGTCGAGCATCACGCGAACATCAGTTTGTGGTTGGTGCTCGGCCACGGTTGCGCCGCACTCGACCGCCCATGCAACGACCGTGGCCAAGTCGGCGCCTCCGATGTCGAGGTGCATCATCATGTGTTGGCTGTCGTCGGTTGTGGGCCACACCGGTGCGACGTACTCGGACTCGGTCTGGAACGAAAGACCGACGGCGCCGTCGTTGGATCGCAGCATCACCCAATCACCTTCGTCCTTGACTGTGCGCCAACCCAAAAGCCGTTGATAGAACATCGCCAAGTCGTGTGCATCAGGGGCACCGATCACTGTGGCGGCCATCAGGAGCTCGGGTCGATCCATGTCTGAACACTATCGACGCCCAGGAGAGACCGATGGCGTCGTCCCGTCTGACGACGCACAGGCCACTCCTACACTCGCCGCTACGCCCTTGGCGTCTGGGAGGTCGATTCATGAACTCACGCGCCGGGACGCTTGCCGCCATCAGCGCCATAGTGTTGTGGTCGGCCGGCAACCTGATCGTGCGAGATGCGCCCATGGAAGGTGTGCAGATAGCGTTCTGGCGGGTTTCCCTCGGCGCAGTGTCTTACTGGCTGTTCCTCGTGATGAGCGGCCGCCGGCTCACCTTGAGTCAGCTCAAGGCCAGCGCTCCAGCGGGCGCTGCGATTGCTCTCGAGCTTGCCGTGTTCTTCGTCGCCATCAAGAGCACGACTGTTGCCAATGCCACAGTGATCGCGGCGCTTCAGCCGCTCGTGGTCATCGCCATCGGCATCAAACGCTTCGGGGAACACGTCACGAGGACGCTCATCGTCGTGAGCGCCATCGCGATCACAGGTGTGATCCTTGTCGTGTTCGGTTCCTCTGCGCAGGCGATATGGAGCCCGAGGGGTGACGTTCTCGCCGTTGTCGCGATGCTGTTGTTCGCGGCATATTTCATTTTCGCCAAGCACGCTCGCGCCGCAGTACCGGCATTCGAGTTCCAGACCGGTTTGTGGGTCGTTGGCGCGGTCGTGTTGCTGCCAGTGGCTGTCTTCGACGCCGGCGGCCTCGTGTTTCCCACCTCAACCCAGTGGCTCTGGCTTGTGGCACTGCTCTTGGTCCCAGGCACGGGTCACTTCGTGATGAACTGGGCACACGGCAGCGTCTCCCTGTCGCTTACATCGCTGCTCAACCTGGGTACGCCCGTGCTCTCGACGTTGGGCGCCTTCGTATTCTTGAACGAAGATCTTGGGCCCGTGCAAATCGTCGGCGTGGTCATCGTGATTGCGGCTCTGGCGATCGTCGTGACCCGCGAGTCGCGCAACTCGATCATCGATCGGTTGGCCGCTGAAGAAGTAGTGGATCTGTGAAGGGACGACGCGCAACGTTTTGTGGTCTGCCGGGGTTGTCATCAGTACAGCCCCGGAGAGAGTAGATCTGGACACCCGATGAGTAGAAGCATCCTCACCACGAGCCAGGGCACGAACCGAGAACGGTTCGCCCTGTCCGATTGGGCGTTGTTCGTGTCGATAAGCGTCATCTGGGGCGCGTCGTTTCTCCTGATCGCAATCGGACTCGACGCTTTCCACCCAGGATTGATCACGTGGATTCGCATCGGATCGGGCGCGGTCGTATTGATGTTCCTACCCAGAGCCCAGCGAGTTATCGACTACGACGACCGTCCCAGGGTCACCGTCCTGTCATTCATCTGGGTCGCGATTCCGTTCACACTGTTCCCGATCGCGCAACAGTGGATCGACTCTGCGGTCGCCGGGATGCTCAATGGGGCGATGCCGATCTTCGCTGCAGTCATCGCCTCGGTGATGCTGCGTAAGCTCCCCGCCGGAGCACAGCTCGTGGGTCTCTTGGTTGGCTTCATTGGCGTCGTCGCGATTTCGGCTCCGTCGCTGGGGAAGGGCCAGACCCAGGCAATCGGCGTTGCGCTGGTTGTCCTCGCGACCGTCTTCTATGGATTGTCAGTGAACATCGCGGCTCCGCTGCAACAGCAGTACGGCTCGCTTCCGGTGATGAGACGCATGTTGACCCTCGCGACGATCTGGTCAGCGCCGTATGGAATCTATGGACTGTTCCGTTCGTCGTTCGCGTGGGATTCCCTCATCGCCACCCTGGCGGCGGGGGTTCTCGGTACCGGTCTTGCCTTCGCCATCATGGGAACGCTGGTCGGCAGGGTTGGCCCGACCCGGGCGTCATTCATCACCTATGCCATACCGGTCGTTGCACTGGTCCTTGGCATCGTGTTTCGAGCTGAACAGGTCGCAGTGATCGCGGTCGGTGGCGTCGTGTTGGTCATCACCGGCGCGTTGTTGGCGTCGCGCCGCGAGGGTTAGCCGACCATCCAAAATTCGGTTTGGCGACCGTCGAGGAACGTGCATCGCTCTCCATCGAAGAACGCGTCTTCTTCCAGCATGATGCGCACAGGTTGCCCACTCCATTCGGCAATGGGCGTCTCGATCGACAGCTCGATCGAGTACGCCGTGTCGGGAAAGACAGGATGGTCTCCTGCGCCGGGCACGCCCTGCTGCTGATCCCACAAACCGATGGTGGGGCCCGCAGCGTGGCCGTGGTAACCGATGGCGTGGGTGTAGATGGTGGCGTCGATCCGCTCCGAAGCGAGACGTTCTTTCGATCTGTCGAGGATCTCGTTCCCGGTTCGGCCTGTGGCGTACTCGCTCATCAACACATCCTGGGCGCGGTTGCCGAGGGCCAACGCCTCGACCAGTCCCGGTGGTGGCGCGTCCTCGCCGG
>JABDJC010000066.1 GCA_013003395.1 Acidimicrobiia bacterium | reverse complement strand
GGTGCTCGTGTCCGACCACGGCGACCTCGGCGGCGATCACGGCGTGTTTCGGAAGGGCCCGATGCAGACGCCTGGCCTCAGCCACGTGCCCCTCATCGTCCGTGGTCCGTCGATTCCGGCTGGGGCCGTGTCCGGATCGTGCGGCTCAATCGACATCGGTCCGACCATGCTCTCACTTGCCGGTCTCGACCCCCGGCGGGGGATGACCGGGGTCGCCCTCCCGCTCGACGGCACGAGCCCCGATCGGCGCTGGGTCCTCACCGAGACAGAAAGCACGTCACTCACCTTCGGTCGGCCGGATTCCTTCCGCCTGCGGGGGATCAGGAACCACCGCTGGCACCTCGTCCACTCGAACGATCCGGGGCTCTGCGAGCTGCACGACCTCGACGACGACCCCCACGAACAACACAACCGATGGTCCGATCCGGCGCTGGCCGCGACCAGGAGCGACCTGATGATGGCGCTCGCCGACACCGCACTCGACCACACCGAGCAGGGCATCACGCCCTGGTCTCCCGGGTAGGGGTCGCCCGAATGAAGAATCAAGGAGCACCGATGACCGAAGCTGCACTCCAGTCCATCTCGGACCGGCTGGCCGCGGCCTACGACGGCACGGCGATCGCCCCGGTGCGCGAGGAGCTCGCCGATGGGGGGATCGATGCCGCGTACCGGGTCCAGCAGCTCACCGTCGACGCCTGGCGGGCCGCCGGCCGCCGGGTAGTGGGTCGCAAGATCGGCCTGACGTCGGTGGTGGTCCAGCAACAACTCGGCGTCGACCAACCCGACTACGGAGCGCTGACCGCCGACATGAGCCTCGTCAGCGGCGAACCGGTGCCGGCGGGCGCATTGATCCAGCCTCGTGTCGAGGCCGAGGTGGCCCTGGTGTTGGGCGACGACGTCGACCACGCCGATCTCACCCTGGCCGAGCTGACGAGGGCCATCGACTACCTCGTGCCGTCCATCGAGATCGTCGACTCCCGCATCACTGGCTGGGACATCACGATCCTCGACACGATCGCCGACAACGCATCGAGTGCCATGTACGCACTGGGCACTCGACCGGTCGCCCCCGGCGACATCGAGCTCCGTGACGCCGAGATGACCATGACGGTCAACGGTGAGACCGCATCGACGGGCACGGGGGCGGCCTGCCTCGGACATCCTTACATCGCCGCGCTGTGGTTGGCCCGACGGATGAGCGAACTCGGCACACACCTCCGAGCCGGCGACGTCGTGCTCACTGGAGCGCTCGGTCCGATGGTCGACCTGAAGCCCGGCGATGAAGTGGAGGCGGCGATCGCCGGCCTCGGGACCGTTCGCACAAGCTGGGAGGCCTCGTCATGACCGAGCGAACAGGAGTCGCAATCATCGGCTCCGGAAACATCGGCACCGATTTGATGATCAAGGTCATGCGCCGCGCCGAACACCTGCGCATGGTGGCGATGGTCGGTATAGATCCGGAGTCCGACGGTCTGCAGCGGGCCGCCCGCCTGGGGGTCGCGACGACGGCAGAGGGTATCGACGGCCTTCTCGCGATGCCCGAGTTCGCCGATGTCGGCGTCGTCTTCGACGCAACCTCAGCTGCCGCGCACGCCGAGAACTGGGCGAAGCTCGAGCCGACCGGCGTCCGGGTGCTCGACCTGACCCCGGCGGCGATCGGTCCGTACTGCGTGCCGGTGGTCAACCTCGATGAACACCTCGATGCTCGCAACCTGAACATGGTCACGTGCGGCGGCCAGGCAACGGTCCCGATCGTGGCGGCAGTCTCTCGAGTCGCGCTGGTCGCCTACGCGGAGATCGTCGCCTCGATCGCCTCGAAGTCGGCCGGCCCGGGCACGAGGGCCAATATCGACGAGTTCACGGAGACCACCTCGGACGGACTCGTTGCGGTCGGTGGCGCAGTGCGCGGCAAGGCCGTCATCGTTCTGAACCCGGCGGAACCTCCGCTGATGATGCGGAACACCGTCTACTGCCTCGTCGAGGGCGACTGCGACCACGACGCGATCGAACACAGCATCGTCGAACAGGTCGAGCGGGTGCAGGCGTATGTGCCCGGCTATCGACTCAAGCAGGCCGTCCAGTTCGAGACGTTCGACCGCGACGAGGCACTACACATTCCGGAAACGGGCAAGTTCTGGGGAACCAGGGTCACGGTCTTCATCGAGGTGACCGGTGCGGCGCACTATCTGCCGGACTACGCCGGCAACCTCGACATCATGACCTCGGCCGCGCTCGCCGCGGCCGAGCGTCTGGCGGAGGCCAGCGGCGATGGTGCGGAGGCGCAGGCATGAGCGGCCTCTACATCAGCGACGTCACCTTGCGCGATGGCATGCACGCCATCCGCCACCAGTACTCCCTCAACGACGTGATCACGATCGCGTGTGCGCTCGACGAGGCCGGTGTCGATTCGATCGAGATCGCCCACGGCGACGGCCTGTCCGGTTCGTCGTGTGTCTACGGGTTCGGCGCCCACACCGACCTCGAGTGGATCGAAGCCGTCGCCGGCACGGTGGAGAACGCACGGGTGACAACGCTGCTGTTGCCGGGCATCGGCCGTATCGAAGACCTCGAGGCCGCGTACAAGGCCGGTGCGCGATCGGTTCGGATCGCCACGCACTGCACCGAGGCCGACATCTCGGCACAGCACATTGACGCGGCGCGCAACCTCGGGATGGACACCGTCGGGTTCTTGATGATGTCGCACATGGCCGAGCCGGCCGAGCTCGCCCGGCAAGCCAAGCTGATGGAGTCCTACGGCGCGACGTGCGTCTACGTAACCGACAGTGGCGGCGCGCTGACGATGAACGAGGTGGCCGAGCGCTTCAAGGCGTTCAACGACGTACTCGACCCAGAGACCTCCACCGGGATCCACGCCCACCACAACCTGTCCCTCGGCGTCGCCAACTCGATCGTGGCGGTCGAGCACGGCTGCACCCGCGTCGACGCCTCGCTGGCCGGCCAGGGCGCAGGCGCCGGCAATGCACCACTCGAGGTGTTCATTGCCGCCGCGAGCCGCATGGGCTGGGACCACGGCTGCGATCTGCTCAAGCTCATGGACGCTGCCGACGACCTCGTGCGCCCGCTGCAGGACCGACCGGTGCGAGTCGACCGTGAGACGCTCACCCTCGGCTACGCCGGCGTGTATTCGAGCTTCCTTCGCCACGCCGAAAACGTCAGCAAGCGCTACGACGTTCCGACCGCCGACCTCCTGATGGAAGCCGGTCGGCGCCGCATGGTCGGCGGCCAAGAGGACCTCCTCCCCGACATCGCACTCGACCTGAAGGAGCGCTGATCATGGGAACCTTCCGCAACCGGTTCGGACCCCACAATCCCGACGAGACATACATCCCTCACGACCTCGAGGAACGACTCGTCGACCTCGGCGAGGTGCAGCTGAACTACGCCGCTGTCGGCGATGAATCCAAGCCGGCACTGTTGTTGATCCCGGGGCAGACCGAGTCGTGGTGGGGCTACGAATCGGCACTGCCTCTGCTTGCCGAACACTTTCACGCGCACGCCGGCGACCTGCGCGGGCAGGGCCGATCGACGCGAACACCTGGGCGCTACACGCTCGACAACATGGGCAACGACCTCGTGCGTTTCATCGACACCGTCATCGGTCGCCCGACGATCGTGAGTGGCTTGTCGTCGGGTGGGGTGCTCTCGGCCTGGCTCTCGGCGTACGCCAAGCCCGGCCAGATCGTCGGGTGTCACTACGAGGACCCCCCTCTGTTCCACTCCGAGGTCGACCCGGCAGCGGGGCAAGGGCTGCGCCAGGGGATCGGCCCGAGCTTTCAGATGATGGCGACCTTCCTCGGCGACCAGTGGAGTATCGGCGATTGGAACGGCATGGTCGATGCCGCTCCTGATCTCCTCCACGAATGGATGGTCGGGCTGTTCTCGCCGAGCGCAGATGGGCCGCCCCAGAACCTCAAGGAGTACGACCCGGAGTGGGGCCGCGCGTTCTGGCAGGGCACGGTCGCCGCCTCGTGCGATCACGAACGCATGCTGCGAAGCGTCAAGGTTCCCGTGTTGTTCACCCACCACTTCCGAGCGATCGAGGAGTCGACCGGGCTGCTGATGGGCGCGCTGTCCGACGTTCAGTGGCAGCGTGCGCAGCACTTGCTCGACGAGGCTGGCGTCAGCGTCGACTATCGCTCCTTTCCGGCCATGGGTCACTCCATGCATGGCCAGGACCCGCAGTTGTTCACCGAGACGCTCGTCGACTGGGCGGCGACGCTTCCGAACCGGGATGGCGCATGACCCTGGACAGCGTCCGCGACCAGGTGAATACCGGCTACGCCGTCATCTCCACCTCCGACCTCGACGGATCTTGCGGATTCGATCGAAGCGGGCGGAGTTCTAGGGGTGTCGCGTTGCTAATGGATTGCTAATGGCATCCGGCACCCTGGAGCGGTAACGAGCGGCAGGGAGCGGATTGGGCTGATCGCTAGATGCCGCTCAGGGACGCTGGTTACCGCAGGGCGACGCTAGATGCTGGGTGGGGGAGGTGAGTTCAAGTCCCCCCTCCGACACACTCGTCAGTACACAGTTCTCGGAGCTTCACGGCCAGGTATGGATCGTGGGGGAGGCAGGTCCGAGCGCTGCGCTAAGCGTTGTGAGGTCGTCGGGGTCGCCGGTCAAGATGTCGTCGCCCAGGCGAACGGCGGTGATCACCAAGTGGGCGTCGACGACGTCTGTTGTTTTGGTCTGAGCGAGGAGTTGTCCGACTGGGCGGCCGTCATCGAGTGGGTGGATCGTGATGGTCTTGAGGAATGCGGCAAGTCGGGCTTGTCGGGGTCCGTTGCGCCATACCTGCCCGACGACGGGGTGGGTGGTGTGCAGAGCGGTCGCGGATCTGCTTGCGGCGGTCAGGAATGCGTGGGCGCTTTGATCGCTCCGGTCGATGGAGATGAGGAACCCGGCATCGAGAATCACAAGCCGTATCGTTCGGCCATCGCAGCGACGTCTTCCTCTTCGATTGGACCCTCCTCGGCGTCCCACTCGGCCAAGAAAGCGCTGAGGGCGTTCTGGCGTTTCCGGTCGGCTGCGAGGCTGCGGAGGGCTTGGCGGATTGCGCTAGAGCGTCCGCCGTATTCGGGTGCAAGTATGTCGAGGAGGGCTTCGTCTTCGTCGTCGAGTCGGACTGTCGTGGTGCGCATGCGACAAATGTAGCACGGTCGTGCTACATTTGTCGAGTCTTGGATTTGGCGGGTCCCCCCTCCGACACACTCGTCAGTACACCGTTGGCGATTCTGCGTCTTTGTGGCTGTTGCCTTTGAAAACCAATGTGCTACATTGAAGCACATGTCTGAGGTTGGAATTCGTGCTCTGAAGCAGAATGCGTCGGCGGTTGTGGCTGAGGCAGCCGCGGGTGAGACGGTGACCATTACTGATCGAGGGCGCCCGGTTGCGCGAATGACCGCGATCCCGAAATCACGACTACGTGCTCTGATCGATGAGGGTCACGCTCGGCCAGCCCGGCAACGACTTGCTGATTTGCCGGTCCCTGAACCCGGGCCCGAGCTGTCCGAAGTCTTGTTGGAGATGAGAGACGACGAGCGGTACTGAGGTGGCGTTCTACATCGACACCTCGGCATTGGTGAAGCTGGTGGTCGGCGAGACCGAAACCGGTGCGCTTCGGTCCTGGTTGCAGGAGGAAGATCGAGATCTCGTCGCATGTGACTTGGCGCGAACCGAACTGATGCGATCCGTTCGCAGGGTCGTTCCAAATCGGGCGCTGCAGGCTCGTTCGGTGTTGGACGCAGTCACTCTTGTCGATGTCACGGCGGCGGTGTTCGACGTGGCCGGCCGTCTTGACCCTGTTGGGTTGCGGTCACTCGACGCGGTTCATCTCGCCGCCGCCCTCGATCTGGGCGATGACCTCGAGGGATTGGTCACCTATGACGACCGCCTGGCTGACGCCGCGATCGCGAACGGAGTCCCAGTCGTCGCCCCGAAGTGATCTGCCGTTACATTGCTCGGTCCCGGACCTGGATTTCTCTCCCGGGTCAGCGGCCTGGACCCCTCCGACGGGGGGTGTCGCGTTGCCAATGGTTTGCGAATGGCATCCAGCACCCTGGAGCGGCATCGAGCGGCAGGGAGCGGGTTCGACCGTCGCCAGATGCCGCCCAGGGACGCTGGCTACCGCAGGACGACGCCAGATGCCGTGAAGGGGAGGGGAATTCAAGTCCCCCCTCCGACACGTTTGGCATAAGCAGTGGTCGGAGCGCTTTCGACGCTGCGGCCGGGGCTTTGTAGTGCCGGAGCTGATGAGGCCGCAGGCCTGTGACCTGGGGTTTTGTGGGGTTCGGAGGCGTGGATCACCAGCCGTCCATCGCAAAATCACCGCGACAACCCTGGTCAGAGAGGGTGCCCGGAGGCAGGGGTGTCGCTTGCAGATGGATTTGCCAATGGCAGGTCCACGATCGTCCTTGATCGTCCTCAGCGCAGCGGTCGCAAGAGCTTCGACGGTACGCCGCCGCAAATTCGAGCTCGGCTTGGTCTTGGCTCTCGCCGATCGAAATGCCGGTCTGGAGCGGTTCGGAGGTCATGGGCCTGCTGCTGATATGCGTGCCACCGATCCGACGTTCTGGGACGCCCAGCTCTCGGTGACCGTTGCCGGCGTTCGACGCGAGCGGGGCGAGTGCGGAACGATGCATTCTGTCCGCGGAACTTCTGACGGCAAGAGAGAAGGTTGATGACCCATGGGTGTACACGGAGGACGGTTCACCGCCGAGGTCGAGGGCGACTTCGTCGTGTTCCTGATCGGGATGCGCTTCAACAAACCGTGGAAGGTCCGGAAGTGGTGGCCGGTGGCAACGGCGATGCCCAGGATGTTGCGGGTGATCGACGAACACCCGGAGCTCGGCTGCCTCGGGTACCAGCAGTGGATCGGGCGGACGACGATCCTGGTCCAGTACTGGCGGAGCTTCGAGGACCTCGACCACTTCGCGCGCGATTCCGACTTGCCGCACTTGGAGCCGTGGCGACAGTTCAACAAAGTGGTTCGTGACTCGGGCGATGTCGGGATCTGGCACGAGACTTTCAAAGTGCGAGCGGGGGAGTACGAAGCTGTGTACGGCAAC
>JABDJC010000018.1 GCA_013003395.1 Acidimicrobiia bacterium | reverse complement strand
TCTTTCGATCTGTCGAGGATCTCGTTCCCGGTTCGGCCTGTGGCGTACTCGCTCATCAACACATCCTGGGCGCGGTTGCCGAGGGCCAACGCCTCGACCAGTCCCGGTGGTGGCGCGTCCTCGCCGGGTCGCAGCACATATGAATGCTGCTGCATGTCGGTGTGGAGTCCAAGGTATTCGATTCCGAAGTCGACGTGAACGAGGTCGCCCGGCCCAATGGTCGTCGCCGAGGGATGGTCGGCGAAGGACCCACGGCCGATGCCACCGCGTCGCTGGACGGAGACCGTCGGTTGGAACCAGGTCGACAGGCCGAGGTCGAGTACCTCTTGTCGAAACCACCACTCGAGATCCTCGGTGGTGGTGCGGCCGGGCTCGATTGCAGTTGTGAGTCCGCGGCGCACGATCTCGTGTGACAGTGCCACGATCCGCGGATACTCGGCCATCTCGGCAGGGATTCGAGTCTCGAGCCAGCCGATCGCAAGACGATGGTTGGTGACAGTCCGTGAGCGAACGCCAGGCGAGAGCGTGCGAATCATGGCCTCGTGCTCGGTTGAACTCAGGCCGTCTGAGAGCGCGAACACGTCTGAGCGGTTCACGGCGATCTGTTGTGGATCCACTTCTTCCAGGTGTTTCGCCAACGCGAGCCATTGATCAGGTTCGGCCTCAGGGTCCCATGCGGAGGGAAAGAGGTCGCCGACGGCGTATCGGGCAATGGCGGCCCGGCGTGCTCCAAAGTTGCTGAACACCAGGATCGTCCGTCGCCTGGCGTTGAACCATGTTGCCGGAAGCATGGTCGCCAGCACCGGGTCCTCGTTGTATTCACGAGCGGCGAGCACCCACGTGTCGATGCCCTCGCGACGCATCAGTTCGGGTACCACGGTGTCGAGTCGATCGGCAAGCCACCGGTCAGTGATGTCGGCGCGATCGCGAAGTGGGAGGACGTTGGGCAATTCGTTCATGGCGCAGATGCTATCGCCCGTTGCGTGGCGTCCACACATGACTCGTCTGTTGTGCTGCAAGAAAAAAAGGTTTAGACGGGAACCTTTTTGGGTACATGCGGAGTCTCAATGGTGGAGGAGGCTGACATGCAAGTTGTTGATTATCGAGCACCCTATAGAGCCGATCCCTACGAGCGGCCCTATTTCTTGACCTGGGGCCATGTTGGATCCGGCGTCCTCGGAGTCGCATTTCTGCTGGCAGGAAGTCTTGTTCTCGCCCGGCTCTTTCCTGAATCTTTGTCGGGGACAACCTCGCTTTTGGGCCTGAGGCATACCGCGGCACTCGGGATCGTTGAGCTGGTTCTCGGCATCGTCTTCCTGTCCGCCGCTACGGCGCCGTGGTCAGCTCGGGGCACCCTCGTGACCATGGGAATCGGGACCATCGTCTTTGGTCTCGTGACCACCGTCGAGCCGGCGACATTTGGTGATGCAGGTCTGGCAGGTACCGGAGCCGCAATCGCCTTCGCAGGTATCGCCGCAGTGTTCATCGGCTGGTCAGACCGACCGATGTCGGTGAGGCGCTGACGCTTCACAGAAAGCAAAGATCACTCCACGCAGAAGAGCGGGCCCTCATCCCCGGGGCCCGCTCTTCGTTTACTGGTACGCACTCATCGAGTGTCGGCTATCAGCCTGCCAAGGTGCCGCCAAAGACCTGCCACGCCAAGGCAGACTTCGCGACCAGGCTCAGTGCTACGTACACCGACTCGCCGGTGATGTAATCACGCCACGGTCCAATGCGCTTGTACTGAAGAACCATGTTGATCGCAAACGTGTTGAAGAAGATGAACAGGGAGATGAAGATTCCGTAGACGAAGGCCGGCGGACTCGAGTCGACGGTCGGGCTCAAGAGATAGATTCCGATGGCGATCCACGGAACGGCCCCGGCAATGACGCCGAACCAGTACCCCAGCCAGCTCGGGTTGCCAGGTTCTTCGTACTTCTCCATCAACCAACCGAAGAGAATCATCGAAGAGTTCACTCCGAAGAGGGCCACGAGAGCGGCCACGTCGCCGATACCTGTGAGCATGGCTATGAGCACGATCATGATCGACGAACTGATCGAGTACTCGAGCCAGCGCGCATAATTGCGGTACTTCTCGAGACTCTTCACATACCAACCGAATGCCGGTCCCGCCAAGATCCAGTGCGCGAGCGCCGACAAGAAGACGAACGCGGCGACCCAATGAGCGACCCTGACTTCGAACAACCTCGTGAGTTCCGGTGGTGCGGCGCCGGGCGGCCCGTCCATGAAGCTGGCGGTGACGGGCAACGCGAAGTCGTTCGCGAGCGCGAGGATGGCCGCGCCTTGCGCGGCATGGAAGGCACCCATGACCAAGTTGTAGATTCGAAGACGGCGGTATCGATCGTTCAAAACAGGGCCTTTCAGCGGTTGCTCGGTATACGGTTCTGACGGCGCTGGTGTATGTCGATTTGGTGGCGTGGTCTACCAAGCGCCGACGCATTGTTGCAGCAAACAGCTGCGGGGTCAGCGTTCCGCAACGAAGCGATACAGCGATCCGCTCCACGTTGCGAGATATAGCTCGCCTGCGTTGTCGACACCGAAGGTGTTTACCTGGCCCGGGACCCCTGTCTGATCAGTCCAGTCCTGTTGGTCTGTTGCTGTTTCCCCGTCGAACACGAAGCTGCGGATCCAGCCGGAGCACCAATCGCTGTAGAAGTAATGGCCAAACAGTTCAGGGATGGCGCTGCCGCGGTAGACGAAGCCGCCGGTGACAGAGCAACCGTCGTCGTGGGTGTACTCGAGGGTCGGGAGCACCGTCCCCTTCGGGTCGCAGTTTCTCTCGGAGAAGCACAGCGAGCCCTCCAACAGTGACCAGCCGAGGTTGGCTCCACCGTCCTCCAGAGAGACAACGGTGATCTCTTCGCGGTCGTCCTGCCCCACATCCGCCACGTAGGCGAAGCCCTGATCGATCGAGAATCGCCAAGGATTGCGTAAGCCGTAGATCCAGAGCTCTGGGGCACCGCCGCCATCGCTGAAGGGATTGGAGGCCGGAATCGCATATGGGTCACCGTTGACATCGATCCGGATGATGCCGCCGAGAAGATTGGAGGTGTCTTGACCGTTCGAGCCGCCGGAGCCGCCGTCGCCGAGCGACAAGTACAGAGCTCGGTCCTCGTCGAACTGGATCATTCCAGCGTTGTGCCTGATCGCCGGTTGGTCGATTGTGAGCAGGACTCTGCGAGTCGACAGGTCGACCGACGTGGCATTGGTGGTTCGATACTCGACCAACATCGTGTCGTCGCCGTCCACAGAGAAGTAGACGTACATGCGGCGCTGCGGCCCGGTGTCGTCTGGATGGAACGCCAATCCGAGAAGTCCCTGTTCGATGCTGAAGTCGTTCACCTCGTCGGTCAGGTCGAGTAGAGGCGTTGCCGCAATCTCTCCTGAGGGATCGACGATCTGGACGATTCCCGTCCGCTCGGCGACGTACAAGCGATCCTCTCCGAAGGAGCTGGCGATCGCGACAGGTTGGTGGAGGCCGTCAGTTAGGAGTTCCAACCGCAAGGCGCGTAGCGGGGCGAGTGGCGTTGTCGTCGTGGTTGAAATTGGCTCCTCGGTTGTCGTAGTCGTGGACGCAATGACGGTGGTTGCCGCTACGGGTGGGGTAGTGGTTGTCGGCGAGATGACGGTCGAGGTCGAGGCAAGAGGCCCGGTCGTGGTGGTTCGATCAACGGTGCCTGACGAGCAGGAAGAGAAAACCAAAACCAAGGTGGTAGCCAAGAACAGCGTTGCGAGCCGTGAGTACCGCCACCATCCAGCGGGTTCAGTCATCGTCGTTGGACTTGCGTGCGGCGTGGACCGCCTTGCGCTCCTCTTTGATCTCGAGCCACTGGAGCCGCTTCACGCCGCCATCCGCCATTCGCCGGAAGAACAGCAGGCCGGTGGAGAAGACTGCCGTCGTGAACAACACGAGTTGCAGGCTCATCGGAATGATGAGGATGGCTGCGACAAACTGAATCGCGATGCTGGCATAGAGCAGCCTCGAAACGAAGTGGCGAGAGCGACTCTTGATGAACCAGGCGCCGATCGGGGCACCGACCACGACGATGGGTACGCACACCCACCAATAACCCCACGCAGCTTCGGCCATACCGCCGCCAACGCCTGCCTTCCAAACGAATCCGACGAAGGCGTTGATGCCCATCAGGACCACCGACGTCGGCGTCGCGATCGACTCGTTGATGCGGAAACGGAGCACCAGCAGCGCAAACGTGGCGATGTCAAGACCGCTCCCGGTGATCGAAGTGATCGTGCCACCGATGACCCCGGCGGCGACAAGCAACATGGCGTGCTTATGGGTGAACGGCTCGATCCGTCGAAGCACCTCACGGTCGCGATACCGGTTGATCATGAACAGAGCGAACGCAAACGCCAGCCAGATGCTGATGAAGAACATCTTGGCAAAGGCAGGAGAAAAGCGGCCGGCGACGAACTCGAGCCCGAAGATGACACCGATCGTGCCGCCGACGCTTGCCCAAACCAGGGCGTTCTTTTCGACCTTGGTTTTCGTGAACAAGATGGTTGCTGCGGCGGCCGTCATCCCGATCGACTGGATCATCAGCGAGAAGTCCCGCGCCGTCGGTGGCGGGATATCGAAGAGGAGCGTCATCACAGGGAACGCAACAGCTCCGCCGCCCTCGCTGGTCGCCCCGGCGATGAACGAGCCAAATGCCATCGTCACGGACATGAACCAGTTGTCAGCGAACAGTCCCCAACGATCTTCGCTGAACATCCCGATCAGCCAGAACGTCCAAACGACGATGGCCACTCCCAACACTGGAACGATGGCGGCGCGCGTTTGAACAGCTGTTTTGATTCTCGACATCTGCGACACTCTGGACCATTGTCGCTCGCGCTACAAGCACCAATTTGCTGAACGCCGATGAAGCCCCTCTTTCTTGATTCGGAACTTGGGGTGATCCATGGCCTGTTTGGATGCCTGCTGATAACTGAGGCCCATCCTTTCAGCTGATCCAAATTCTGGCTAGGCGCTGCATCATTCATACGTCGAGTATGCGTGTCGCCACACTCTGCGTTCGAAACGACAACTCTCCGTAACTAGCGATATGCATTGAGTGGTGCTGTTGGTAGAAAGTGGCTACGCTCGCCGAACCGGGGCATGGGGTGGCACACATGAGGTCACGTATCGCAAGCGATGCGTGGAAAGGTAGGGCACATGCGCACAGGCGACGCCATCCAACACGAACGCATCATCAAGCTCTTCGACCGCAATCAGTCAGCTGGCGTTGCTGCTGGATTACTGCGAGTCAGGGTCGAGGACGAGAAGCTGGTCGGTCAATATGTGACCGTGAAAGGCAGGCGACTGCTCAACTTCGGCTCGTGCGCATACCTCGGTCTCAACCTGGATGATCGTCTCAAGGCCGGCGCGATAGATGCCATCGAGCGCTACGGCCCCGTCTTTTCGTCTTCGGGCGCGTATACCTCGATCGACCTCTACAGCCGGCTCGAAACGCAGCTCGAAGAGATATTCGAGGCTGCGGTGATCGTTCCGACCACGACGACCCTTGGCCATCTGTCAGCGCTGCCGTTGCTGATCGGTGCCGGCGACGCTGTCGTCGTCGACGCACAAGCGCACTCCTCCATCCACCTGGCGACCCAATCGCTCATCGCAGAAGGTATTCCCGTTCGCGTCGTCGACCACAATGATCTCGAAGCGCTGGATGCCGCGTTGGCCGACCTAGTTGGTTCTCACAACGCCGTCTGGTACCTCGCGGACGGTGTCTACTCGATGTATGGAGACGTGGCGCCCGTCGACGCGATCTCGAGCCGGCTGGACCGGTACGACAACCTCTACGTGTACATCGATGATGCCCATGGTTTCGGATGGACCGGCTCCAAGGGCCGGGGCTTCGTGCTCGAAGGCAGAACGCTGCACGAGCGGATGGTCGTCGCGGTCTCGCTGTCGAAGTCGTTTGGCTCAGGTGGCGCCGCCATCGCGTTTCCCAATCGAGCGTTGGCCGACCGTGTCCAACGCCTCGGCGGCACGATGACCTTCTCCGGCCCGCTCCATCCAGCAGAGCTTGGAGCCGCCATCGCCTCGGCCGAAATCCACCTCTCAGATGAACACGCCCACCTCATGGCGCGCATCGACGAACAGATCGAATACATGGCTCACCTCATCAAAGAGTTCGAGATCCCGGCAGTGTCGATCGATCACACGCCCATCTGGTTCGCCCACATCGGGGGAATGAACGACACTCTCGAAGTCGCACAGCGGCTGCTCGCGGATGGCTTCTACTGCAACTACGCAGTCTTTCCGGCCGTTCCGGTCGGCCACGGAGGCATACGATTTACGCAAACGCTGTATCACTCCGAGGCAGATTTGGCTGCGTTCGTCGAATGCATGGCAGGCCACATTGCTGATGTTGTCGATTCGGTGGACGATGGGATCGACATCACCGTCGACCTGTCGGATGCTGCTGATCTCGCGAGCGAGCATGCAATTCACTGAATTGACTTAGTACCTACACCTTCGGCGACTAACAGCCGATGACAAGTGATGCCCAATTCGAGTTTTCTAGGTCGGTCGCTTCGGTCACTGATGTTGGTGGCAGTTGCCATTGCGACCATTGCCGTTGCGTTCGTCGGCGTCTCGACCCGCCCTGACCTCGCTGGTGAGTTCGGCTCCGTCGGGGTGCTCGTCGGAAACGCCGTCGCCGGCATGCTCATGTTCAGGGCGTCCAAAGTGCCAGGCACCGAACGCATGGCATGGCGCTTGATGGGGCTCGGCATGCTGGTCTCAGTTGTCGGTGTCGTCGCTGTCGGCGTGGCTTCTACTGTCAGCGACGTGCCGGCATTCGGCCCTCTCGACATCTTCTTTCTGACGGCGTATTCCCTGCTCGTTCTTGGCATCACGAGGCTGCCGCAGGTCGCCGGCGATTTGCGGCAGCGGATTCGCATGCTCCTCGATGGAGCCGTCGGAGCGCTGTCGCTCGCGACGCTCGCGTGGGTTCTGGTGGTCCATGAGCTCTTTGCGGAACTCGCCTCTGCCAGTCTTGTTGACCGCATTGTCGGATCGCTCTATCCGGTGCTTGACGTCGCTCTCGTCGTGACCGTGATGGTCGTCTTCGTGCGACGCAGCGACTATCGATTCGATCTTCGGCTCCTTGCCATTGCGGTGGCCTTCGCTTTCCAATCGTTCGCAGACTTGTCCTACCTGTTTTCCGGTATTGGGAAGTCGTTTGGCGAGGCCACACCCAACTTCACATTGTTCTTGTTCGCGACCACTGGGTATGTCGTGGCGGCAGCGCTCGTGCCGTTGGCGCCAGGTAAGCGCGAAGGGGTAGAGACGGTCACCCCGTGGTGGTCCCTGATTGCTCCATATTCGGTTGCCGTCGTCATGGTCGGAGTGTTGCTGTGGGATCAATCCCACACTGAAGCTCTGACGCATCGCGGCCTCCTCGTCGGAACGCTGATGGTCGGCGCGCTCGTGATCGTGCGCCAAGCTGTGGCAATTCAGGAGAACCGTGTTCTTGTCGAGGAGCAGCGCAGTGCACTTGTATCGTCGATATCTCACGAGCTGCGAACCCCGCTCACCGCCATGGTCGGCTTTCTCTCGTTGCTCGACGAGGACGAAGAGATCGGTCTCTCCCCAACAGAGCGACGCGAGATGACCGGCATCGTCAAGGCCCAGGCTGAATACATGGGAGCCATCGTCACAGACCTCGTGATGCTTGCTCGGGAAGATCCATCCCAAATCGTTCTGGACTTGCAGGACACCTCGATCGAGCAGGTGGTCAACGACGCGATCCACTCGATCTCGGGAGACGCTGACATCCAAGTAGCCGTCGACGCGAACGTCACGGCGCGGGTCGACGCCGGCCGCATCCAACAGGTGCTGGTCAACTTCATCTCGAACAGTGTCAGGTATGGCGGTCCGAGCCGGATCCTTCGGGGTTACGTCGAGAACTCTCAACTCCATCTCGAGATGCATGACGACGGGGACGGTGTTCCCAAAAAGTATGAGCTGGCGGTCTTCCGCCGGTTCGAACGGGGTGCCAACAAACTCAATGCACAGATTCAGGGTTCCGGGATCGGGCTTGCGGTCGTCGCAGCAATCGCGACAGCCCACGGCGGCAAGGTCGGCTATCGCGAATCGGAGTTGCTCGGAGGTGCATGCTTCTCGATCTCGATCCCGTGGACTCCGGGATCACCACCGACCAATGCCAAGGTTGCGGTTGAAGAACTCGCGCCAGGCGACCCCGTCGGAGCTACTTCCTGACATCGAGCTGTAGCAATTGGAGCACGTTGCCGTCCGGGTCCTCGAAGGTGGCTACGACTCCCCAAGACTCTCGTTCCGGATCCCTCGAAAATGCCACGCCCCGATGTACCAGACGGGCGTGCACCTTGACGATATCGTGCACTGCGAAGTTCACCATCATTCGCAGCGGCTCTGAGCTGTGGCCGACGACGGCGTCGTGGGTGGCGACGGTGAGACGCATCTCACCCCATTCGAAGTTGATGAAACCGTCGCGTTGGGATCGTGTTGGCAGCTCCATGATGTCTGTGTAGAAGGTAGCCATCGCAGGGAAGTGGTCGGCCGATGTCCAAATCAGCACGCCGGCGAGATCAATCGTTTCTTTGCTCATCCACTGACCACCGTACCGTAAGGTCGTGCCAAGTCTCACGCCGTCGGCCCCGAAGGGCGAGTCATGCTCGAAGTGACGAGTTGGTGTTTCGTGGATCGTCCTCCTGCCGAAGTGTTCGAGGTCATCTCAGACTTCGAGCAGAATCCCTCCTGGCAGAACGGCATGGTCTCATGCCGTTTCACCACCGAACGGCCGATGCGCGTTGGCTCGCAGTACGAGCAACAGGCGAAATTCTTGGGGCGATCCATCGTGTCCACGTTCGAGGTGATCGAGCTTGACCCTGGTCGGATGGTCAAGGCAACAAGCATTGCGGGGACGTTCCCGATCACGTTCACTCGCATTGCCGAGCCGCATCGTGATGGCACCAAGGTGACGGCGATTGTTTCCGGCGATTCGTCGGGTGTCTTTCGGCTGGCGGCGCCTCTCATGAAGCGGATGGTGAAGCGCTCGATCGATGGCGACTACCGGCGGTTGAAGTCGCTGCTCGAAAAGTGAGTCAGGCGCGCGAGCTAGCGTGCAGCACGTGCCATCTAGACGCCTGAGGTGAGGAGACTTCAATGGCAATAGACATTGCGGGCTTCATCACGTACCTGAAAGACCACTCGATCGAACACGGCTTTCACGTGCACGACGAGCGGCATTTCCTGGAGACGTACTCGCTTCGTCAGTCATTTGAGGTCGACCTGCATCCAGAGTCCGCTTGCGACGGACCGCTCGACCTGCACCTCGCGTTCGAGATAGATCCCCGAACGCTGCTCGAGCTCGAAGACCATGTCTACGAACACGGCGATCCGGTGCCTCAGCCAGAACGGTTCGGGATGTCGCTGCTGTTCAACTGGGAGCTTCCCTCGCTCGGGGCGCCGCCCGACCTCGTGGTGTTGGCCGCCGAGCTTGCTGGAATCGCAGGCCCCGGCCTACCGATCGATGTCTCGGGAGTGTCCAGCATGGGCGCTCTTGCCACAGGCGAAGAACACCGCCTCATGATGGTGGCGAAAGTCGAAGTGTCGATGGTCGACGTCTTGCGGGGCGAGGAGAGCCTCTGTGATGTGCTCGATCGGTGTCGTGACGTGAGCGAGTATCTCGCTGGGCAAGCCGAAGCGTGGGACGTCGTGTTTCACCCACCGGAGTGAAAGGAGCCGACTGCGTTGACTGAACCAACGATTGAATCGTTCAAAGGAACGGCCATCGGGCCGTCCGACTGGATGGAGATAGACCAAGACCGCATCAATGCGTTTGCCGATGCCACGCTCGATCATCAGTACATCCACGTCGACGTCGAGCGGGCAGCAACGACGCCCTTCGGAGCAACCATCGCCCACGGCTTCCTGACGCTGTCGTTGATGGTCCACCTGACCGAAGGTCTCACGCCTGAGATCCCAGGAGCGGTGATGGGCATCAACTACGGCTTCGACAAGATTCGATTCCTCAACCCCGTGGCTGTCGGAAGTCGTATCAGACTGACGGGGACCGTCTCGAACATCGAGTTGAAGGCCGAGAACCGCTACCTCGCGACGTACGACTGCACCGTCGAGATCGAAGGAGAAGAGCGCCCAGCACTCATTGCGCGATGGCTTGCCATGGTGGTGACTGCGTGAGGGCGATCGTCTGCCGGGAACTGGGTCCGCCCGAGATTCACGTGATCGACGAGATTCCCGATCCGGAGGTTGCCCCGGGCGATGTCCTCATCGACGTGCATTACGCCGGAGTGAACTTTCCCGACCTGCTCATCATGGCCGGCCAGTATCAAGTGCGTCCCGACTTACCGTTCACACCCGGTGCGGAAGGTGCCGGGATCGTCAGCGCAGTTGGTCGCGACGTTCAGTCGATCCAGGTCGGGTCACGGGTGATGTTTGCCTCCGTCGTGGGGGCGTTCTCGGACACGGTCGCGGTCCCAGCTGCTCAGGTGACGGTGCTTCCAGATGGAATCGACCTCGCGACCGGTTCGGTCGTCGCTCTGGCCTACGGGACTTCCTACCACGCGCTCAAGCAGCGTGCGCGCCTTCGAAGCGGTGAGTCGATGCTGGTGCTCGGTGCAGCCGGAGGTGTCGGCATCGCAGCGGTCGGCCTCGGTGCCGCCATGGGAGCGACCGTCATCGCAGCGGCCAGTACGCCTGCCAAGCGCCAGTTTGCGCTCGCCAATGGTGCGAACACAGCGTTCGACTACACGGATGGCGATCTTCGGGCGCAGCTCAAATCCGTGGCGCCGAAGGGCGTTGACGTCGTGTACGACCCCGTGGGCGGTGGATATTCTGAGGCGGCTTTTCGATCGCTTGCCTGGGACGGCAGGCACCTCGTCGTCGGGTTCACCGCCGGCGACATCCCAGCGTTGCCTCTCAATCTTCCCTTGTTGAAGGGAGCAAGCCTCGTCGGAGTGTTCTGGGGTGCATGGGTCGCAAGGTTCCCCGACGAGTCGCAACGAAACTATCGAGAGATGTTCGACATGATCTCGCGTGGAGAGCTGACGATCCCTGCGCCGAAGGTGTACCCGGCGGAAGCATTCGCTGCTGCGCTGGGGGAGATCGGCGGGCGTCGGGTTCTCGGCAAGGTGACATTGCAGTTTCGCTGAGCCCGAGCCGGTCAGCCTGTCAGCGCTTCGAGGGCGGCATCGGCGAGTATCGGCGCGGCGTCGCCGAACAGTGCGAATCGCGGGTCCGTCGTCTGGCCGGAGACGTAGCGAGCGTAAATCTGTTCGAGGATCACGGCGATCCGGAAGTACGCCAGCGCTTCGTAGAACGAAATCCGATCGACATCGAAACCCGAATGCGCGGCGTAGCGTTCGATGACCTCGGCCTTCCCCAGGTGCTCGGTCAAGGGAACCACGCGGCCCCCGAACACCTGATACGTGGGTCCGTCGGAGTCAGCCCAGTACGCAAGCAGCGTTCCGACGTCGACGAGCGGATCGCCGAGCGTCGCCATGTCCCAGTCGAACACGGCCGTGAGCGTTCCGTCTTCGGCAACCATCGTGTTGTCGAGCTTGAAGTCGTTGTGCAGGATCGAAACGCCGTGCGGCTCGGGGATGCTGTCGGACAGGCGTTCTCCCACGACACTCATCGTCGCCACGTCACGGGTCTTGGCGGCAGCCCATCTCGAACGCCAACCGGCGACCTGCCGAGCGACGAAGCCGTCGGGCCGTCCCAACTCGGCAAGTCCAACTGCCTGGGGCTCGACAAGGTGGAGGTCCGCGAGAGCGGTGACGAGACTTTGAGCCACCGCTTCTTGCTGGGCCTTCCCGTCGAGCGGCTCGGGCCAGCGGCTACGAACGACGAAACCATGCCTGCGCTCCATGACGAAAAACGGCTTGCCCATCACCTCAGGGTCGGCACAGTAGGCGTATGCCCGAGGTGCGAGGGGATACCCGCGCCACAGTTGTGCCAGGACCCGGTGTTCCCGTTCCATGTCGTGGCCGCCTTTTGCCACCTTCCCCAAAGGTGCTCGTCTCAGCACGAGTTCCGTGTCTCCAGCCACCGCCCGGTACGTGAGATTCGCTGCGCCGCCCGGGAACTGGTCGAAAGTGATGTGGTGGTCGCCAACGAGGTCGGGGAGTCGCTCACGAAGGAACGCTGCGACCTTGGCTTCGTCGAAGGCCTCCTCAGCGCGAATTGGGGCCGTGTCAGCGATCATGGAGTCGCCTCGCGAGGGGTGCGAAAGAGTCGGTGCGGCGAGATGTCGTCGATCACTTCAGGGCCGATGCCCTCTGGCAGCCGGGTACCAGTGACCAACGCGGCCATGACGCTGCCCAACGACGCTGCAGTCTGAATGCCGGTGCCTCCCTGGCCGACCAGCCAGAAGAATCCTGGGTGATCTGGCGCTTCCCCAACGACCGGAGCCTGGTCGGCAACGAACGTACGTAAACCCGTCCACGACGACTTCACGGACCTGATGCCGAGCGTTGTGGCGTCATTGATGCGGTCGATGGCAATGGCGATGTCGATCTCGCGCGGTCTGGCGTCGCAGGGTTCGGAAGGCACCTCTTCAGCTGGCGAGCACAGTATCTGCTGTCCATCTCGCTTGAAGTAGAACTGCTCGTCGATGTCGACGATCATCGGAGAGTCTTCCAGTCCCGCAGGCGCCGTCACCATGAAGGCCGTTCGCCGTTTCGGCACCAGGCCGACGGGCGGGATGCCCGCCAGACCGGCAATCTGGTCGCCCCACGCGCCGCCGGCGTTGATGACGAGATCAGCCTCGACGACGTCCCCTGAGGATGCAGCTCGCCATCCTCCCGTTGTCGCTTCGAGGCTGCTGACACCAGCGTCGGTGCGGATCTCGCCGCCGTGCTTGCGGATTCCGCGGACGAACGCCTGATGAAGCGCAGCGACATCGATGTCGGCGCCGTCCTCTTCGAGCAAGGCTCCACCGAGGTACTCAGGCCGCAGGATCGGACATAGCTCGAGAGCGTCTTTCGGTTCGAGCCGCTTCATCTCTGCTCCACCGCCTTCGGCGATCAAGGCAGCTTCGAGCTGCTGGGTCTGATCGGGTCGGGCGATCATCATGACCGCACACGGCGAAAGCAGCGGGTGATCCGCGAGGTCGTCAGGCGGGTCGGAGAGGAAGCCGTGGCTTGCCCGAGTGAGCGCCCGGACCGCTGGAACTCCGTAGTTCTCGATGTATTGGGCGGCTGATCGACCGGTGGTGTGATAGGCGAGCGTCGACTCACGTTCGAGCAAGATCACGTCAAAATGGGGAGCGAGAGCGTAGGCAGCTGATACCCCAGCGATGCCGCCACCGATGACGAGCGCGCGGCCGTTCACAGAACCAACCGTTCGGTGCTTCCTCCCTCAAGGGGGGACAAAAGGAAGGAAGCACCGATTGGTTGTTCAGTGCTGGTGCACCGTCTGTTTGTGCAAGCCCTCCGTAGGGGGACGGAGGAGACTCTCACGCGCTGTGGATGATAAGCCACCGAGCGTGGCGACAGCGTGTCGGTAACAGCCGAAGTAGCTCGTCGCCGCTGCAACGGGGGCTCTTTCGTGTTGCTGACCACGCGAGGCCTTTCGAATCGAGAGACCGGACCGACGGCCGCTACGCGGCCTGCGAGCCCCATACTTGCAGTTCACCGAGCAGTGTTCAGGTGAACCCGTCAGGAGCTCCGGGCGGTCAGCAGCCGGTCGACCAGTACGTCCACTGACGCCTCGTCGAGATTTCCGAACGCGAGTCGCAGATAGCCTTCCTGACCGGGGCCGAACATGTCGCCGGACAACGAGAGCACGCTGTGTTCGTCGAGCAGGCGCTCCGCCACCACGCGAGCTGCAACCTCAACGAACGGGTGGCGCACGTAGGCAAAGAAGGCACCGGCTGACTCGACCTGCCACGGAGTGCCGGCCATCGCGGCCACGAATCGTTCGATCTTCCTTTGCATTTCAGCGCGTTTGTCTGCTCGCCAGCCGTCGAGGTGTTCGAGGCCGAACAACGCCGCCATCTGCCCGATCGCGGGTGGGCAGATGGTCAGCGAATCGAGCAACTTGGCCGCCTGGTCGAGTACCTGTTCGCCTGCAATCATCGCGCCGACCCGGTAGCCGGTGAGTGAGAACACTTTCGAAAACGAGTAGAGGTGGATCGCGGTCTCGGTCCACGTCGAGTTCGAAAACAAGTGGTGCGGCGCGCCGTCCGGAAGGAAATCTCGGTAGGTCTCATCGACGATGAGCGCGATGCCATTCCGAGCCGCCAGGTCATGGAATTCCTCGATGAGGGCCGGCGGGTAGATCGCGCCAGTCGGGTTGTTGGGGGTGACGAGCACAATGGCTCGCGTACGGTCATTGACAAGGAGGGAGGCGCGCTCGGGATCGGGCAACATGCCATCTCCGGTGTCGAGGTACACCGGGGAAATTCCCACGCTCCTCAGCCACATGTCGTGGTTGAAGTAGTACGGAACCGGCAAGATGATTTCGGTTCCCGCCTCGGCGACGGCCATCGTCGCGACGCAGAACGCCTCGTTGCAGCCCGAAGTGATTCCCACTTGATTCTCGCCGATGGTGGCGCCGTATTGGGCTGAAACGTCAGCTGCGAGTGCGGCTCGTAGTGCAGGAATCCCGAGGATTGGGGTGTACCGGGCAGCGGCGAATTCCGATGCGGCGTCCTTGATGTGCTCGATCATCGCATCAGGCGGTGGGTAGCCGGGGACCGCCTGGCTGACGTTGAGGAGCGGACGATCAATCGGAAACGATCGACCGTCCAGCCAGCGCTTGGTTTCGCCGATCGGGGATTCGACAACTTGTTTGAGCAAGGGATTCAACACGAATGACCTCCGAGGCGAGATGCTAGAGGCCCCCATGGAGAGCCGTTGCCCTGGAAATCATCGACGCGCTAGCTTGCTGCCAGCCGCTCAGGAGGACAGCGATGATCAAGCACATAGCGATGATGCGTTGGCACGAGGACACCACCGATGAGCAGATCGAACAGGTGAAGGCGGCGCTGGCAACGATGCCGGGTCTCATTCCACAGATCAAGTCGTACGTCTTCGGTTCTGATCTCGAGCTTTCTGAAGGGACCGCGGACTTTGCGGTCGTTGCTGATTTCGACTCCGTCGAGGATTACCGGATCTACTCGGACGATCAGCGGCACAAGGACATCATCACCGCGCACATTCTGCCGATCGTGGATCAGACCTACCGTGTCCAATTGACGGTCGACTGAGTCGGCTCGGTAGCCTCCAACGATGACACTCACAGCGGAACTCGTAGATCTCCTCGGTACAGCACGGGTACTCGACCACCCGCTTCGCCGCCACGTGTATGGCAAGGATGGTGGAGTCACCCGAGGCGATGTCGAGTTGGTGTGTCTGCCCGACACGACCTCCGAGGTGGTTGAGATCGTGCGCATCGCTCGACGACACGGGCTGCCGGTGATCCCCCGAGGGGCGGGCACAGGGCTCGCCGGTGGAGCCGTACCGCTGGGACCGGCAGTCATGATCGTGTTGACTCGGATGGACCGGATCGAGGATGTCGATGTCGAGTCGAAGACTGCGTGGGTCGGTCCTGGCGTCATCAATCTCGAACTGTCGCAGCACACTCACCGTCATGGACTGCACTATGCACCTGATCCTTCGTCGCAATCGACCTGCACCGTCGGCGGCAACGTCGCCACGAACGCAGGTGGACTGCATTGTCTGGCGGAGGGCACAACCGTGGCGCATGTCCTTGCGGTTGAAATGGTGACCGCCGACGGGGAAGTGGTCACGCTGGGGGGAGAAGCTCCCGATCCGATTGGCCTCGATCTTCGGGCGGTGGCAGTCGGTTCGGAAGGCACCCTCGGCGTGGTGACCCGCGTGCTCGTGCGTCTTACGGAAAACGCGCCTGCCAGCCAGACGTTGCTCCTGGCGTTCGACGACATCGAGAATGCCGCAGCCACGGTGTCCGCCATCATTTCGGAAGGTATCGTGCCCGGAGCGCTCGAGATGATGGATCGCGTGACCGTCGAAGCCGTGGAGAACTATGTCCACGCCGGATTTCCCACCGAAGCCGCGGCGGTGCTGCTTGCCGAGATTGTCGGTACCTCTGCCGGCGTCGCCGCGGAGGCGAACCGGGTCGCCTCGATTGCCCGGGCGAACGGCGCCATAGACGTCGAGATCGCCTCGTCGCCGGCCCAGGCGGCACTGTGGTGGAAGGGGCGCAAGTCGGCGTTCGGTGCCGTGGCTCAAGCGGCGCCCGACTACTACTTGCACGACACGGTGGTGCCCCGTACGAAGCTCGTCGAGGTGCTGCGGGCGGTTTATGCGATTGGTCGCAAGTACGACCTCCTCATGATGAACGTCTTCCACGCCGGCGACGGCAATCTCCACCCGCTCATGGCCTACGACAGTGCACAGCCAGGCGTGCTCGACCGCGTCCATGCGGCCGCGGAGGAAATCGTGCGCGCGTCGATCGCCGCCGGCGGAGCGCTCAGCGGCGAGCACGGCATCGGCATCGAGAAACGTGATCTCATGGGTCTCACCTTTGGGCCAGTCGATCTGGACGCCCAAGCCAGGTTGCGGGAAGCGTTCGATCCCGAGCAAGTGTTCAACCCGGGCAAAGTTCTCCCTGAGGGCTCACGGTGCTTCGACTATGGCCGTCCGCCAGTTGGAGCAGAAGCGTGAACCTCGTCGGTCAGCTTGCGCCATACGAAACCGAAGTGGCAGGCGCGCCGAATGCGGAATTCACCGTGGCGCCTCCATCGGTCGAGGACGCGGCGCGGATACTGGACTTGGCCTGCGAGCGCGGTCTCCGCGTACTGACGTGGGGAGGCGGCACTCATCAGGGGTACGGATATGGTGTCGATCCTGACGTGGTGTTGTCTACGCATCGCCTCGATCGGCTCATCGATTGGAGTCCAGACGATCTCGTCGCGGTCGTAGAGGCCGGCGTGAAGGTCAGCACGCTCGAGGAACGTCTCGCGGAGAAGGGGCAGTCGGCGATCTTGTCCGAGATCCCGGGCGGGGCGACCGTCGGGGGATCGATCGCAGCCGGCATCTCAGGTTGGCGACGGCTGCGCTACGGTCCGATTCGCGACCGCATCCTCGAAGCGACGGTTGCTACCGGAGACGGCAGAGTGATCCGAGCCGGCGGACGGGTGGTCAAGAACGCGACGGGCTACGACATACCCAGATTGATGACCGGATCCCTCGGTTCGCTTGGCGTCATCGGTTCGGTTGCGCTGAAGCTCTGGCCCGTCGCCTTGCATGCTGCCACTGTGACCGTCGAGGACCCGACGCTCGCCTTGGCCACGGCCTATCGGCCCATCGCGGTGCTGGAAACGAATTCGGCGTCGGCGGTGTATCTCTCAGGCACCGACGAGGCGTTGGACGAGCAGATCGCCTCACTCGACGGCACGCGGGCTGACGGTCACCTATGGCCCGATCCGCTTGACCACAACACCGTGCTGGTGATGCGAGTGCCGTCGCGTCACACCGCGGCTGCGGTCACGCAGGTCGAGGACTCTTGGGACTTCTGCGCGGCACACGGCGTGGGGGAGATCAGGATCGGCTCGAACACGGCCAGCAGCGACGATGCGAATCGACTCCGGCAGTGGGCCGAAGCACACAACGGCGCGCTGGTTGTCGAGCGCCTGGCGGACGACCTTCGAAGTGGCTTCGATCCATGGGGCACGCCCCCGGCCACAGCCGGGTTACAGCGGCGCGTCAAAGATGCCTTCGATCCGGTTGGCGTCTGCAATCCAGGAAAACTGCCGGGGGGTGTCTGATGGGGTGGGTGACTCCAGAGGCGCCGAAACCTGAGGAATTGTCGGCCTGCATCCAGTGCGGACTGTGCCTTCCGGTCTGCCCGACGTTTCGTCTCACGGGAGACGAGGTAGCCAGTCCTCGTGGCCGTCTCACAGCGATGTCTGCAGTTGCGGACGGCATCGCAGAGGTTGATGACACATTTCACGAGATCATGTCGTTCTGTCTGCAGTGCCGAGCTTGTGAGCCAGCGTGTCCATCGCTTGTCCCGTTTGGAAGAGCGATGGAGGGCGCGAGAGCCGAGATCGCGGCTCAGCTCCCCAGTGCCAAGACGTCACTGCGGCAGTCGCTGTTGGGTCGACGAGGCTTGGGATCGGGCGGCGCGGTGCGCGGAATCACTCGATTGGCTGCTCTCGGGCAGCTAGCCGAGGCCGACCGTTGGTTGCCTGGCCGTCTGAAGAAGCCGATAGCCGGCTTGCGGCGGTTGGGCCTGCGATCGACTTCCGTGATCGGCCAGACCCATCGTCCGAAGGGGACCCCGGTGGCGACGGTCGGGCTTCTCGCGGGCTGCGTCATGGATTCGTGGTTCCCTGAAGTGCACAAGGCCACAATCGCAACGTTGGTGGCGGCCGGTTACGCCGTGTCAGTCCCTGAGTCGCAGTCGTGTTGTGGAGCCCTAGCGGCGCACGATGGTGCCGTCGATGAAGCCAAGGCGTTGGCCGGCACAGCGCTCCAGGCGTTTCGAGACGTCGACCTCGTCGTGAGCGACGCAGCAGGTTGCGGAGCACACCTCAAGGAGTTGGGACACTGGGCGAGCGGTGGACGTGACTTCTCGAGCAAGGTTCGCGACGTCACCGAACTCGTTGCGGAATCGATCAGCGTCGGCCGTCTTCCCCGGCTCGCGGAACGTGGCGTGAGCGTCGCCATCCAAGATCCGTGTCACCTCCGGCATGCCCAGCGGATCGTTGCCGAGCCTCGCGACCTGCTCAGAGCAGGTGGCTACACGGTGCTGGAGATCGATCCGAACGGGATGTGCTGCGGTGCGGCGGGCCTCTATTCGGTCCTCAGACCAGAGACCTCCTCGGAACTCGGCGATCGTAAGGCCGCCCAGGTGATGGCCACCGGAGCGCGAATCGTCGCCTCCGCGAACCCGGGGTGCGAGATGCAGCTCCGGTCGTCGCTCGGAAGTGGATTCCGCGTCGCTCATCCAGTCGAGCTGTATGCGGAAGCCGTCGGTCTCGTCTGAACGTCGTCACCGCAGGGTGACCGAAAGCCCCGTCCGGCCGCGGAACACCACGCTGTCGATCCATGCGCCGGCATCAGTCAACTCGATCGCTCGTGCGGTCGTGGCCCTCACGAACTCCTCGATTGCGATGCGAAGTTCGAGACTCGCAAGGGAGGCTCCAATGCATCTGTGCACGCCGCTGCCGAATGACAGGTGGGGATTGTCAGATCGGTGAAGGTCGATGGTTTCAGGATCGGCGAACCGCCGCGGGTCTCGGTTTGCCCCGCCGAGCGCGAGGCCAACTTTGACGCCGGGAGGCAATGGTGTTCCTGCCAACTCGACTTCTCTCAGAGTCCAGCGGTGGAAGAGCTGCAACGGCGGCTCGAAACGCAAGAGTTCGGCGATCGCTCGGTCATCGATCGTGCCTTCCATCTCCACCTGGCGTTCGATCGTCTCGAAGGCATCGGGGTGTTCGATGATGAGGCGAATGGCGTTCGTGATGGCATGGACAGTGGCTTCGTGCCCTGCGTTCAAGAGCAGGATCACGGTGGCGATGATCTCTATGTCGGTGAGGTCGGCTGCGCCGCCTGCTGCGAGCGCGCTGAGGAGATCGTCTCGGGGGTTCGAACGGCGTGCACGAACGAGGTCCTCGACCAGAGCAGCAAACTGACCTGTGGCCCTCTCCGCCTGGACTGCTACATCAGTGCCCGTCGACGGTTCGAACAGGCGGACGATGTCGTGTGACCAGGAGACGACGCTCTCGTGGCAATCTTGCGGCAGGTCGAGCAGTTCGGATATTGCTCCAAGAGCGATCGGCGTCGCGTAGCCGCTGACGAGGTCGAGCGTTCCAGTGGCGCCGTCCAGAGCGGTTCGCGCCTTCTCCCTCAGACCTGGTTCCAGTCGACTGATCCTCCTCACGGAGAACGCCTGGCTCACGGTGCGGCGAACCCGGCTGTGCGCGGGCGGATCGAGTTCCATGAACGATCCGCGCACGTAGCGATTCCAATCAGGCGTCAGTTCTGCATGCGGATCGCGAGCGCCAACACCAGTACCGTCACGGCCGAATCGGTCGTCCCGCAGCACACCAGACACGATGTCATGACGCGCGGTCAGGACCATGCCCCAGTCCTCCATGTACACGAGTGGGCCTGTCTCGCGGACGGCGGTCCACGCCCGATACAACGTCCCTGGACGCGTCGCCCCCGAGATCGTAGGAAGTCCGAAGTGAGATCTGTCGAAACTCATGGCGGCAAGGTACCGGAACGGTGCTCGCGATTCGATGACGCACTCGCACGGTCTTCTGGCACAATTGCCTGATGGCTGAGTCCTACAGAGGGCGGCTCCTAGTCGCTCAACCAGGTATGGAGGATCCCAACTTCGCCCGCACCGTTGTGCTGATCGTCGAACACAACGCCGACGGCACCTTGGGAGTCGTGCTGAACCGGCCATCGATGGTCGCGGTGGACGATGTACTGGAAGACTGGAGTGCCGTGGCAGGTGAGCCGCCGGTGGTGTTCGTCGGCGGACCCGTTCAGCCCGAGGTCGGCATCTGCTTGGCCCGGTTCGTGGCCACCGACGATGTCACATTGGAGCGCGTCGTCGGTGAGTACGCAATCGCTGATCTCAGCAGGCCGCCATCGGAGCAAGGCATCATGGCCGATGCCAGGTTCTTCTCTGGATACTCCGGGTGGGAAACCGCTCAGCTCGAATGGGAGTTGGCCCTCGACTCCTGGTTCATCGTCGAGGCGACGGATGCAGATCTCAACACTCGACATCCAGCCGATCTCTGGCGGACCGTGTTACGCCGACAGGAGGCGTCGTTGGCGTTCTACGCCGACTTTCCCGACGATCCAGGTTCCAACTGATCTCAGCCCGGCGTGCCGACTCCGCCGACGCACGCAGCGCCTGGCTCGGGTGCGTACGGCGCCGACTGATAGAACCTGATGAACTGGCGGATGTCGGGATCGCCTGCGTTGTCGAACGTCTGGCGAGCCCCCCACGCCGCAGCGGCGATGGGCGTGTCGAGTCCCGGCACCGGACTCACGATGACGGAGTTGCTGCCGAGGCCGGCGAGCTCGTCGATCTGGTCCTGCCCAATGTCTGGGTTGTACGCCACCCACACTGCACCGTGCTCCAAGGAATGGACCGCGTTTTCGGGAGCGACGGGCGTCGAGTACGTGCCACAGTTGAGCCACGCTGCGTTGTGGTCTCCTCCGGGCGGCGGGATGAGGTCGTAGGCGACGGCACCATCGACATGCTCTCGTCCGATCTCTGCAAGGGGGAACTCGGTGACGCCTTCGGGAGCCACGTCGTTCTGTCCGCCTTCGGTACCTGCGAAGAACACGGCAATGACGATGACGCCAACGGCGATGCCGCCGCGCACAAGCCACTTTCTCCAGTCGGTTGGGTTCGTGTTCGCTGGACCCTTGAGCGGGTCGGGTGTCTTCGCCATGATCCTTCGTCCGTCGTCTTCGGGCCGGAGTGGCCGCGTTCAAGCTTTCTCGATGGGGAAGGGTAGAGGACGCAGGCACCTATTAAGTTCATGTGGCGCAATCCAGGGAGTGGTCACGTGAAGGTACTGGCGATCAACGGGAGTTTGCGTGCCGGATCGTTCAACCGGGCACTGCTGCGAGCGGCGCAACGCGTAGCTCCCGCAGGCATGGATGTGCACATCGTCGACCTTCACGGAATCCCGCTGTACAACCGCGATGAGGAGCGAGAGAGCGGCTTCCCGCACTCCGTGGTCGAGTTGAGACAGGCTGTCCAGGCGGCCGACGCTCTGCTCGTTGCCACGCCTGAATACAACTACTCGATCCCGGGTGTTCTCAAGAATGCTTGGGACTGGATGTCGCGTCCTCCTGACGCGCCCATCAACGACATGCCTCTTGCGATAGTTGGCGCCGGGGGACGGTCGGGGACCATCAGAGCGCAGCTGCACTTGCACGACATTGCGATCCACAATCGCCTTCGGATCATCCCGACACCGCAGGTGGCGGTTCAAGTCTCAGGCGACGCGTTCGATGAGACACCGGAGCTCGTTGACGAACGCGCCGTGGACCAGATCAGTCGCTTGTTGGTGGCGCTGCAGATCGAAGCTCAGCGGTCCTGATCGAGCGCTCGACCTAGATCCGCAATCAGATCGTTCACGTCCTCGATGCCAACGGACAATCGAACCAGGTCAGGAGGAACGATGCTGTTGGGGCCTTCGGCCGCGACTCGATGCTCGATGAGGCTCTCGACTCCGCCCAGGGACGTTGCCGGAACAAACACCTTGGTACGTGAGGCCATGCGGCGCGCAGCAGGCTCACCACCAGCCAACAGCAACGACAGCATGCCCCCATATCCTCCGGTCATCTGGCGTGAGGCGATTCCGTGTCCTGGGTGAGATTCGAGGCCGGGATACAGCACTCGAGCGACAGCAGGGTGTTCGGTCAGGTGCTTGGCGACGGCCATCGCGTTTGCCGACGACCGTTCGTAGCGAACAAACAACGTTCGAAGACCGCGCAAGACGAGCCACGCGTCGAACGGGGCGAGAATCGACCCGTTGAGTGTCCGCGACTCGATGAGTCCGGGCCATCTCCGCTCGTCCGGTTTGGCGATCAACAGGCCGCCGATGACGTCGCTGTGGCCGCCGTAGTACTTCGTTGCGGAGTGGAACACGATGTCGGCCCCGAGCTCGAGCGGTCGTGTCGTTGGTGGAGGCGCCACGGTCGAGTCCACGGCGAGTGTTGCTCCGCCGGCGCGAGTCGCGACCGCTGCCGATTCGATGTCGATGACGTCCCACATGGGATTGGTGGGCGTCTCGACCCACACGAGGTCGGTCTGTCCTGGCCTCATCAGTGATTCGATCTCGCGATCGTGCTCGTACAGATCGAGAGCGAAGCCTTTGGTCTCCGAAAGCTTGATCAGGAGGTCTTGTGCGCCGTGGTACATGATTCGCGGAGCCATGGCGTGGGCACCAGCGGGAATCGTGTTGAACAATGCGGAGATCGCCGCCATCCCGCTGGCGAAGGCCAATGCTGATTCTCCGCCATCGAGCTGCGCGGCTACCGACTCGAGTGCTGCGGCGTTCGGATGATTCGTGCGGGCGTAGTTGAAGTCGCCAGGGAGCTGGTAGTCGGCGTCACGATGAAAGGTGGTCGAGAGCTGGATCGCCGGGTTCGCCGCCCCGGTGATGGAGTCTCGATGCAACCCTGCCTGGACGGCCTTGGTGGCCGTCGCAAGTTCGAGATCGGGGTCGGAGTTCTCTGGCACGGTGCCGGAGTCTACGATCACCGCCTGGGTGCTGCCCCGACGGCACTGTTCGCTGGTCGGAGGAGGAGATATGGGACGGGTCTATGAATCGGTGAGCGGCGGCGTCCGTCAGTTCATCGAGAAGCAATCGATGTTCTTCGTTGCGACAGCGCCTCTGGCGTCCGACGGTCATGTGAACCTCTCGCCCAAGGGGCTCGACACGTTCCGGATCATCGACGACCACACCGTCGCCTATTTGGATCTCACCGGCAGCGGCGCCGAGACGATCGCCCACATCAACGAGAACGGGCGCATAACGATCATGTTCTGTGCGTTCTCTGGCCCGCCCCGGATCGTGAGGGTGTACGGCACAGGTCGAGTGATTCGCAGCGGCGATGAGTTCGCTCAGATGGCAGAGTCGTTCGAGGAATTCACGGCGACCCGGTCTTTTGTTGTCGTCGACGTCGACCGTGTTTCTGATTCGTGCGGTTACGGCGTGCCGCTCATGGAACTGGTCGAAGATCGATCGCGGCTCATCGAGTGGGCTGCTGACAAGACCGGCGACGACTTGACGGCGTACTGGGCCGAGAAGAACCATGTCAGCATCGATGGGCTTCCCGCGGTGCAGTGAGGCCGACTCAGGGCTGTTCGACGTCGGTGAACTGACGAGACGCCAGATCCGCGTACAGCCCGTTGGCGGCGATCAGCTCGTCGTGCGTGCCCTCCTCGACCACCGCTCCGCCGTCCAACACGATGATGCGATCCGCATTGCGAACGGTGCTGAGTCTGTGAGCGATTACGAAAGTGGTCCGACCTTTCATCAGCGCATCGAGTGCTTCTTGCACCAAAGCCTCGGATTCGCTGTCGAGTGAACTCGTCGCCTCGTCGAGAATGAGGATGCGTGGATCCTTCAAAAGCGCTCTGGCGATGGCTAGCCGCTGGCGCTGACCCCCGGAGAGCTTCACGCCCCGTTCGCCGACAAGCGTCTCGTAGCCATCCGGAAACGAGATGATGAATTCGTGGGCGTTGGCGGCCGTTGCGGCGTCGACCAGGTCGGTGGTGCTCGCCTTCGGGTCGCCGACCCGCAGGTTTTCGGTGATGGTACCAGAGAAGAGTTGCACTTCTTGGGGGACAGCCGCCATGTGTGAGCGGAGATCGGCAAGGTTGACCTCTCGGATGTCGTGGCCGTCGATCTCGACGAAGCCGCCGGTCGGGTCGTAGAACCGCGGCAGCATCTGCACCATCGTCGACTTGCCCGCACCGCTTGGACCGACGATGGCGGTGACTTCGCCTGGCCGCACGTCGAGTGAGATGCGGCGCAGCACTTCGACGTCGCGATCGGAGTAGCGGAAGGTCACATCGTTGAATCGGACATGGCCGGAGACCCGCGGCATCCTCTTCGGCGACGTCGCCTGCGGAAGGTCGTTCTTCTCGTCAAGCAGCTCGAAAATGCGTTGCGTCGACCCGAGGGCTTCTTGCAGCTGCCCGTAGAGTCCCGAGAACGTGCCAATCGCTCCCGCCACCGTCAGCGTGTAGACCAGGAACGACACGAGATCTCCCACCGACAGGTCGCCGGCCAAGACTTGGCGACCACCGAGCCACAGGATCACCGCCAGCGTCGCAAATGCCACGAAGGTCACGATCGGGGTGAAGAACGCCCGGATGCGCGCCCGCTTCAATGCAATGGCATACGAACGTCCAACAGCTTCGCTGTACCGAGCCACCTGGAACTTTTCGGCCGAGAACCATTTGACCACTCGCACGGCCGAAATGGACTCTTCGGCGGCTGCGTTTGCTTCGGCCACGAGGTCTTGGAAACCGGTTGATATACGACGCAAGCGACGACCGAACCATGTGGCGGTGATGATGGCGATGGGTACGAACGACAGGACGTACGCCGTCAGCGTGATGCTCGTGATGAACATCAGCGTCACTCCGCCAACCAGAGTCACGACCTGCGAAATCGCCTGGGCGACGGCGATGGAGACTGTTGCCTGCACCACAGAGACATCGGAAGTCAGCCGAGACGTGATCTCTCCGGTCTTGCGAGAGTCGAAGAAGCGCACCGACAATGTCATCAGGTGCCGATATACCGCCGTGCGCAGATCGGCAACCACGCCTTCACCAACAGCTGACAAGTAGTACACGCGGATCGCCGTGAAGAGAGCTTGAGCGGCAAAGACCCCGATGAGCAGAAGCGCCAACCTGTCGAGCGCCGTGGTGTCGCCAGGCGTCGCAGGGGATAGCGCCGAGTCGACGAGATTGCCGAGAATGCGAGGAAAGACGAGTCCCAGACCTGCGGCGATCACGATGCCGATGACGGCGTAGATCATCTGTCGACGGTATGGCTTGATGAATGCGATCAGCCGTCGCATCTGCCGCAGATCACCTTTGGCGATCTTGCCGCTGGTGGCGCCTCTCGTAGCTGAAGTCGCCCTGCGGCGTGTGTTGCCCATCATGAATGCGTCATGCTACGACTGAATTGGAGGATCGAATCCACTCGGCTCGTGTCGAGGGGAGTAGCGTCGCGTGAACGACCTCAGGGAGGCTGTCATGACGAAGAAGCCGATGAAAGACATAGTTGTCGTCATCCCCGGCATACTCGGATCGGCGCTGGCCAAGGACGGCAAAGAAGTGTGGTCTGTTGGCGGTGGTGCGGCACTACGAGCGCTGGTGAGCCTCGGCGGCAGTATCAAGGACCTCGAACTCAGCGGGGATGACCCTGCGGTCGATGACCTCGGAGACGGGATTGAACCGACCAGGCTGCTACCCGACGTTCACCTCGTTCCCGGTTTGTGGAAGATCGACGGGTACGGCTCCATCACAAAGTCGGTCAGAGAGACTTACGACGTGAAACCCGGAGCGAACTACTTCGAATTCCCGTACGACTGGCGACGGGACAATCGCGTTGCCGGTCGTCGCCTCCGTCGCGAGAGCGCTCGATGGCTCGAGGACTGGCGTCGCAACTCCCGGAACGATGACGCCAAGTTGATCTTGATGGGTCACTCGATGGGTGGGCTGGTGTCGCGAGCATTCCTCGAACTCGAAGGCGGTTGGAAGGACACGCGTTCGCTGATCACGTTCGGCACGCCGTACCGAGGGTCGCTCAACGCTCTCGACTTCATCGCCAATGGTTTCAAGAAGGGAATGGGACCGTTGTCGCTGGACCTCAGCAACATGCTCCGATCGTTGACCTCGGTGTATCAGCTGCTTCCGATATACCCGTGTTTCGATGAAGGCGACGGGACCCTCGTGCGAACTGCGGAGACCGACGCCATTCCAAACCTCGACCGGACTCGGGCCGAAGAGGCGCTGGCGTTCCATCGCTCGATCGAGGCGGCAGTCTCGCAACGTGCTGGAGTCGACGGCGCCTATCGCACCTTCCCGATCGTGGGAATCACACAACCGACGATGCAGTCGGGGGTGCTCGACGGCGAGAGGGTTCGCATGCAGAGAACGATCCTCGGGCGCGACGATGGTGGCGACGGCACAGTGCCGAGGATGTCTGCGGTCCCCATCGAGTTCACCGATCTGGCCGGCGCCACCCATTCACCGTCGCCGCACTCGTCATTGCAGAACACGGACGCTTCGCTTGCCCATGTGCAAGGCGTCTTGACTGCGGATGAGATCCCTGCGGACGCGTATCGAGAATCAGGTGGCGCGATCAGTCTGGATCTCGACGACATGTACGCCGTGGGCGAGGGCGCGGTCTTTCGGGCATGGAGCGGAATGAATCCGGACCAACTGCAGGCAACCGTGGAACCCATCGAAGAACCGGGCGCCTCTTTCGCCGTGCCGCTGACCGCAGCCGACGACGGTTGGGTTGTCGGCAACGCGACGCTGGCGGCTGGCACCTATCGCGTCCACGTGAGCGCTGGAGAAGGCTCACGCGGCGTCAGTGATCTGACCATGGTCGTCTGATTCACGAGCCGAGTCAGCCGGTGAATCGCAACAGGCCCCAGGTCTGTGGTCGCTGGAATCCGGCGTCGGCGGTGTTCGAAAGGATCGCCGTTTGCAGCGTGCCTTGGGTGCCTCCCACGGAGCCGATCTCGCCATCGTTGTCGAAGATCGTGAGGATCGCACCGATGGTGGAACCCGGGGGATCGGCCAGTCCGAACGTCGTCCATGGGACAGAGGCCTCCAACGTGTAACCGTCGGCGGTACGCACGGCTGCCACGTCGGCAACGCCAACGAAGTTTTCGCTGAAGGCCTGTCCGTTGCCGATGAACAACACCGACCCGGGACGAGTGCCCGCGCTGCTGTCTCCGGGTGAGAGCGTCAACTGAAAATCGCTGCCGGCCGGCCGTTCCGAGGCCGCGAGTCCGACCCCACTGAAGGCAACGTTGAGGTTGACGGCGTCGCCGTGCCAGATCTGGTTTCCCGAGTTCGGTTGTGAGACGACGTCATCGACCACCGAAGCGAACACGTACAGCGCCCGATCGTCCCAACCGATTTGGATCGTGGCGGTCGCGTCCGACCCGAGTCTGGCGACGTCGCCCGACAGGACGTCTGGATGGGTGAAGATCGTGTGCGGCACGGGGTGGGCAGTTGCCAGTCCGTACTCAGATCCAACACCGTCGATCGTGGGTGGTGTGTCAACGCGGATTGCGAGCGCGTCGCCGTCGGTCGGCGGCGGTACCACCACGTTTGCGTCCGTCGTCGTGACTTGGGTGGTGGTCGGCTGGGTCGTTGTTTGTTGGGCTTCTGTGGTTGTCTGAGGTGCATTCGTGGGGGGTACGTCGCCTTCACCGCTCGTCAAGGTGATAGCCACGATGACGATCAACGCACCAAGTGTCGCGAACAATGCCCATGTGGCGCGCGGAGACAGTCCCATGCTTTGGAACCACTGCATCGGCCCGTTTGAATCGGATGGTGGTTCGACAACTACCTGGGGGATCTTGGTCTGTATGGGCGCCGTCGCCACATCGGACTGCACTACAGGCACAACCTGTGGTTCCTCGCCCGCTGGTTCACTCACTGGAGGCTCCACAGCTGGTTCCTCTGGGGGCACCGTGGCGACAGACGGTTCATCGATTATTGGTGGGGCCTCCATCTCAAGTGCTGCCGGAGGTTCCTCGCCCGCTGGTTCACTCACTGGAGGCTCCACAGCTGGTTCCTCTGGGGCCGCCGTGGCGGCGGGCGGTTCGTCGACTTGCGGTTCGGCGCCGCGATACAAAGGAGTGGAAAGAGGCAGTGGCAGCGGCGGCTCTTCGGCTGGTTTTGTTGGAACCTGGTCAGCTGGTCGTATGGTCGCAGCGGTGTGATCGACGTCGAAGAGCAGCCCATCCGTCGAGCGCATGTACAGCACCGGCGTTCCCCACTCGATGTCGTTGCCAGAGCCGAAGATCGCCCGGCGCGCTTCGGCGAGCGCCGCGTCGATCGGAAAACCTTCGGACACGGCCTGGTAGAGCTCGTGAGCGAAAGTGATGGCCGCACCGTCGGTGATTTCGAACTGCATCGCGACGACGGCTGGTATGCCTTGACGTACAAGGTTCTGGGCCGAGCCGGCGAACGGGTCGTCGGTAGCGGTCCGGGCGCCTTCGCAGGCGTTGAGTACGGCAAGCCGCAGCGACCGATGATCGTGGAGAATGGTGCCAAGGTCGCGACCGGTCACGAGCTTCGCGCGCCCCGAGTCGTCGACGAACATCAAGACGCCGTCATCTGCTCGCTCGTCGAATCCGCCATGGCCGACGAAATGGAGGATGTGATAGTCCTTTCGCCTCAGCTGGCGTTGGAGATCGAGCAACGTTGCGTGTTCGAGCCGGTCCATGACGACGAGGCCACGGCTCTCGAGGTCGCTCACGCTGTCCGACAGTCGGTTCCATTCACGCTCGACATCGAGCGGCGGAAAGTCGGTGGGGCTGGCGATGACGACGAGCACGCGAAGCGGCGAAGCGACAGTCAGCGGCGCGGTCCCGCTCGGCAGGTCGAGGTACCGGACGATAGGGGTCCACGCAGACAGTACGAGGAATCGGTCGTTGGTTGCACTGAACAGGTACTCCCACGGAACGTTGCCGAGTTCTGGTGCCTCGGACAGTCTGAGGCGAATTCTGAGACCCGCGCCCTCTCGGTCTGCATCGTCGATGCTTCTGCGCAGTGCATCGCCAACCGGTCCTGCGAAAACCGCGTCGAACAGCTTCGCTCCGAACTCTCGTGCGGCCTCGAGTTCGGGCGACTCGAGTCGACGCACTCCACGTCTGGGTCGTCCGATTCGAAGAAGGAAGTTTTCCAGCTCGATGTCGTTGAACGGTGCGGAGAAATCGGCAGACGCCTGGCCCGCCGGCGAGTCGAGCACGCGAGCGCGATAGCCGGCATCGCCGGTACCTTCAACGAGAAGGTCGAAGTCTTCGTACCGTCTTTCTGGCAACGCGTTTCCCCTCTCGTGATCGCCCGAATCAGGGCGACGAGTCAGCTCGCGAAATCACGATACCGTCAGAAGAGCGTCCACTCAGTGGTTATCGATGTTCCATCTGGCATGGAACACCGCAAACTCAGGGGTCCGGCGGGAATCCCGTCGAACATGAATCGCCCGATTTCGTCGGTCTCGGCGCTCCATACGGAGTCGCCGTGACGGAGTTCAACGGTACCGACCGTGGGTGGATCGACCTGCCCGACGAGGCGACGGGAGCCTTCGTTCATCACGGTGATCTCGATGTTGATCGCAGGGGACGTGAACGTCATCTGCCGCGCGGTGTCGGCCGACCGAACTCCGGCGAGCTCGTCAACAGCGGAGTCGAACACGAGTTGGGCCAGTTCTTCGTCGATGGTTCTCCAGGTGAATACCGACTTGGCGGCATCAATTGCGGCTGCCGGAGGGGCGTCGGCGGCGGCGAAGGCCGCTGCGACATCGCGCATCAACGCGTCGTCTGATCGATTGGTCATGATTGCGCCTTTCGTCCTCTGGCCTCGGTGGCTTCCATGTGCCTGCGAAGGCGTTCGAGACATCTCCCACGTGTCGGCCCGATGCTTCCGACCGGTCGATCGAGAACTTCTGCGACGGTCGCGTAGTCGAGCGGTGGGTCAGTTGACAGGAGCTGCAGAAGCTGGACGCAGTCATCGTCCATCAACTGCAATGCCGCCGCCAGTGCTAGATGCTCTTCTCCCTCGATGATCGCATCGACGAATGGCTTGGTGTCGGTGTCTTCGACGTCGTATTGAAATTCGGTCGGGATTTGTTTGCGCTGCGCGTTGGAGACGCGAATCGACTCTCTGCGGGCCGTGGTTGCGAGCCAGCTGGGCAGACGCTCGGGGTCTCGGATCTTGGTGAGGTTCTCGACAAGACGCAGCCACACGGTTTGGCTCACGTCCGACGCGGTTGCGTCATCGAGGCGGAAGCTGCGAACCACCGACCAGACCAGGCGGCCGTATCGTTCGACCAGGCCGTTCCATGCGGTCTGATCGCCGGTTGCGGCGGCTGCGAGAAGTTCGGCTGGTGACTGCATTGTCCCGAACGTTAGGGCGCGAGACGGTAGGAGTGTGCTCATTGTCACAACATGAGGTCACGAACGTCTCAGAGATACGAGAAATGTTTTTCGAAATTCTGTGTATTTCTCTGACGGATGCTGGCTCTTCTTGTCATGCCGCACAGCGGTAGCCGGCGCACACGGGATTTGCGCCGGTGGGGCCCGACGCCAGGGGGACCATTGGGCGTGGGTCCCGATTCATAGGGGGTAGAGAGGGAGAGAGCCTGGGGGGCTCTCTCCCTTCTCTTAGTCAAGGTCCGTTGGCTCGCGGAGAGAAGGAGTCCTCGTGGTTTGCACAACGTGACCGTGGCGCTTCAAGTCAGCCGGGTGCGGTCGTCGTGGCTCGGTTCGGAGACTTCGGGGGACCGGTTCTCAGGGCCCGCAGAGCACTCCCTCGTCTGGATCGTTTCGCAGGTGGCCAGGTCCCGTGACAGCCTCGGCGGGTCAAGGTGTGATGAACCAGGTGTCAGGTGTCCTGAGCCTTCGGCCCGTTCAGGACCGCCGAGAGAGCTGAGAGGCAGAAGACGCTGATCGCCGGCAGTGAACGCTTGAGCGGGTCTTTTACCTTCACGTGCATGCCGATCGCACCGAGCATCAACGCCGCCAGACCACCAGAGGCTGGCCGGACGAGCTTCGGAACCCAGTGACCGAGGAGCATGAGGATGGCCAGACTGACCTTCGTCGCGCCAACGGCGTACATGGTGTTCTTGGACAGTCCGTACTCTTCGAACTCTTCCACCATGTTTGTGGCGTCACCGCCTCGATAGCCGGTGTCTTTGTTGAATCTGAGGAACCAGACATTGAGGATCCAAAGAGCGGCACCGGTCTGTGCAGCCTTGCCGACGATGTTCACAAGCACGATCCCAACCCGTAGCGTCCGCTCACCCTAAACAGACTTGTTCTCCTAGCCGGGTGAGAAAGGTTTTCAATTTGTGGCGAGCGATAGAACGCCCTGATGCTCAGTATGTTGCTTGCGTGGAGAGTGTCGTTGCACCGCGTACACGATGTCTCCATCTAACAGAGTGTGTTCGCAGCTAGACGTACTGACGAAGGAGACCGAATGACAGATCGAGCGAGACAGCCAGAACCGCCAGTTGTTGGAACCATGGTTGGCAAGTCGATCTTGATTGCAGGAGCGACAGGCGGTCTGGGGTCAGCGATAGGCGCCAACCTCGCAGCTCGGGGAGCAACACTCACCCTTGCATCACGTGACCCGGACCGACTGGCTGCTCTCGATGTCGACGGCCACAAGCTCGCCCTGGATTTTCGGGATCCTCAATCATCGGATCTTGCGGTTCGGGCTGCCATGGACCACGGAGGAGGCCTCGACGTCGTCGTGAATGCGGTCGGGGTCGTGGCCTTCGGTCCTGTCTCCGAGCTCTCGGTCGACACGCTCGAAGAGCTGTTCCTCACGAACACCTTCGTGACGGTCTTCTTGGCGCGAGCCGCCATCGAGGGGCTCCGCGATCAGGGAACGATCGTCAACATCTCTGGGGTGATCGCAGAACGAAACCTGCCAGGTATGGCGGCGTACGGCGCGTCCAAGGCGGCGGTCAGATCTTTCGGCGAGGCATTTGCACGCGAAGCTCGTCGTCGGAAGGTGCGGGTCATCGATGCACGTCCCCCACACACGGAAACCGGATTGGTGACCCGAGCAGTAGAGGGCGTCGCCCCCAAGATGGCGAAGGGGCTGGATCCAGCGCTGGTGGCAGCGATCATCTGTGAGGCGATAGCCGACGAGAGCGTCACCGATTTGCCGAGTAGTGCGTTCGCTTCGTGAGACGAGAGCGAGTTCATCAGAGTCCTGGGCTCCAGCCCGAAGCCTGAACCACTTCTCCGGCGACAGAAGGCGCCTCCCGGCATTTGTTGCGCCCAGCTGATCTGGCCTCATCAGGCATGGAACTGCAGTGTGGACGCACCGGCGGTGTTGCACCGGTTCTGGTCTGTTGCTCCGATGTCGCCTCTCATGAATCGCGTATCTCCAGCGTCGACGGGACCTCTCGTTGTACACGCCTTCACTCAGATCGAGTGGTGCAACAGAGGGGGTTTCTGCCATGGCTCACAAAGAGTCGTCCAAGGCGATCCGGGTCGAAAAGACACGGTCGCAGTTCAAGACGCTTCTCGCGTCGAATCCGAATTACTTCGGCAACGCATTGGGGTTCGAGTTGCTGAAGCCAGTCAAGAAGATCGCAAGCAACACGAGCTACGAAGAGCTCAGCGCGATCGGATACAACCCGAGGCGCAGGGAGCTGCAAGCCACGTTCGATATCAAGAAGAGCGGTGGCTACGGCGGCGATGTATGCGATGACGGAACGCTCGAGTACGTCCGGTTCTACGTCGAAACCGACACAGGTTGGGACGATGCCGGACTTGCAGCCGCACGTGTTCATGACATTCCGTCTGGCAAGGACTGCGTCAACAAGAACGAGCATCCGCTCAGCTATTCGGTAACCGTGCCGTATGCGTCGTTCACCTACTTGTGCTCGGTGTCGCGCCTGCCACGCGCTCGGGCCATCCTGTCGTGGAACAACGCTCCGCCGGCCAACCAGCCGGACTGGAAGCCGGTCTACGGCAGCGTGATGGAGTGCAACATCCAGCTGGACAAGCGCTTCATCTTCCAGAAGTGGTTCGGGGCGTTGACCAACGTCGTCGAGGTGCCACAGAACCTGATCGACGCATTGGCACCGGTATCCACCGTGCTCGACGAGCCAGAAGAGGCAGTAGCCGCCGAGCAGTTGCCGGTGCTATCGGTTTCGGAACTCGTGGATCTGTATGCCACGCCGACCCGTGGCAAGAAGCTGAAGCTCAACGAGGACCCGAAGCGGGTGGCTTTCAGCGAGGTGACCGCTCTGAAGTCGCTCTCGACGCCACAGGCATTCTCGTCGTTGGCGAACAGCCTCGACGTCGTTGGGGTCAACTTGAGTGATCTCGTGCTCCAAATCGAAGACACCACCGGGAACATCACTTACGAAGAGTTGGAAGAGGTCGGTCTCGATCCGAACCTCGACCGCCTCGTGGCGTCATTCCGTGTGAAGAAGCAGACCGGATTCTCCGGAAACTTCTGCACCGCAGGCTCCACCGAATACGTGGCGTTCTGGGAGGACTGGGACGACAGCTGCAACTGGCGCTACCTGGGCACGGCCGAGGTCAAGGCCTACGACTTCGATGACCTGCCCGACGGGGGACTCTGCTACACGGCTTCGCTGCCGGTCAACGCAGACGAGATCGCCCGGCTCTGCACGGGGACGTCGCCATCGCGAGTTCGTGCGGTGCTGTCATGGCAGACGCCACCGTCGACGACAGATCCGAATGCGCTGCCAACGTGGGGCAACCGCGTCGACGCACACGTCGTCGTGCCGCCACGAGAGCCGATCACCGGGCCGAAGATCTCGATCTTGGGCGGCGTGGGAACGAGCTATATCAGCGATCTCACAGGCCTGACAGGTCCGACGGCGGTGTACTCGAGTTCAGGCCTCAAGACCGACGATGATGGACGGCCATGTCCCTTTGGAGGGCGCATTGATGTGCAGGGACCTAGCTTCGGCGGGAGTTACCGACTGTTGATCGAGAACGTCGACGACGGTCTGGCTCCTACTCCATTGTTGGATTCCTTCTCCGTCACGGACTTCGACGGTGTGACAACTGTTCGGACGCCAGGTGTGGACGGCTGGATCACGTTCCTGCCTTGGCAGGAGAATGTTGAAGGAGTGCTCGGGTCGTTCCGGTCGCACATCAGCGACGGCGACAAGCGGTATCGAGTCATCCTCGAAACCCCGACGCTCGGCGGTGACCACCAAATGGTGCAGCTGGACAACACGCTTCCTGAGGTGGCGGTGTCGATCACGGTGCCAGGAGGGGACTGTGGGCTGTTCAACCCCGGTGTCGAGTTGCAGGGCAAAGCGGTCGCAACCGACGACTTCCTACGAGGATGGAGCGTCAGCATCGACGGTGGTCCAGCGGGATTCAGCGACAACGCGGTCATCCCCGTTGCCGATACCAAGCTGAACACGCCAGCAGGTGGAGCAACGTGGACGTACAACACCACTGGTCTTGTCCAGTGCGGTTACACCGTCCGGGTTCAAGCCTGGGACCGGGCGATCGTCAACTCCACGCACAACGGCCACTACAGGACGACGGATGTGGGCTTCTGCATCCTGGAGCCGTAATCCGACCGACGAGACGTTCGAGGGGGCGCATCAGCGCCCCCTCGGCGCGTTGCTGCCTAGATTGCGACCATGCTCGACCTTGCTGCGCTCCTTGAACGAGATCCGTTCGCCACGTCACTCGGCATCGAACTCGTGAGCGTCGACCCGATCACGCTGAGGATGCAGCTCACCGACGCTCACGCCAACTTTCACGGCGTCACGCACGGAGGCGCAGTGTTCTCGCTCGCGGACTGTGCGTTCAGTCTTGCCTCCAATGAGGCGGGGGAGCCGGCGTTCGCCATCGACACCCATCTCGTGCTGCCCGCAGGTTCCAAACCGGGCGACACGCTCACCGCAGTGGCCGAAGAGGTCACGAGGGGTCGGACGTTGGCCACGTACCGCATCATCGTTACGAGGGATGACGACCGAGTGGTCGGCAACTTCACTGGAACCGTCTACATCAAGCCGACTACTTCTTGACGACGCGCCACACTTGTTCCGCAGGAAAGTCATACGCCCACGAGTCGCTCACGAAGAATCGGACGTTGTCCGATGGCTCGGGTGCTCGTAGCTCGTAGAAGTCTTCCACTGCGAATCCAGTCTTCTTGAACAGAGCAAACCAGTCCGTCATGGTGAGGTGGAAGTCGATGCCTCCCGGGTCGACCTCCACCTCGGTCCAATCGATGCGGTGCATGTCGAAGTAGGGGCGGTGCAGCGTGCGGTCCGCAACTGAGCCGTCGAGCGGCGAACACATGACTGCCAGGGCGCTGTTGGTGAGGAAGACCAGCGAGCTTCCACTCTTGAGGACTCGATGCGCCTCGGGAAGCCACACGTACGGGTCTGACCAGATGGCTGCCCCGTATTCGCTGACGGCGTAGTCGAACGACTCGTCGGGGTAAGGCAGGTTCTCGGCGATGCCGTGGACGAATTCGATGCTGACGTTGTGCTCGTCGGCGAGTCGACGAGCCGTCTCGAGTTGTTTTGCCGAGTTGTCGATGCCCACGACATCAGCGCCTCGCTTCGCCATCCATCCAGAGATGTAGCCCGTGCCGCATCCGAGCTCGATCGCTCGCATCCCGGTCATGTCGGCCGGGACCAAATCCATTCCGGCATCTGGAACCGAAAACATTCCCCATGTGGGCTCCGACTGCCAGGCTCGCTCACCCATTTCGACCCACTCGTGGGCCATGTCATCCCAGTACGAGCGGTTGACTGCGGCGTAGTCGGGAATGTCCGGCATGATCGCCCCGTTCGTTCAGTCGCAAGTCTCAGACAGCGTCTGGGTCAGCCTCGGCCATGGCCTCGTCTTCAGCGGCCAGCAGCTCCTCAGACTCGAACTCTTCACCCAGATACGCACGGATCACCTCAGGATCACGTTGCACCTGAGCCGGAGTGCCTGTCGAGATTGGCCGACCGAAGTCGAGCACCATCACCCGGTCCGCGATGTCCATCACCAAACCCATGTCGTGCTCCACCAAGATCATGGCGATGCCGAGTTCTTGCCTGATGTCGAGGATGAAGCGCGCCATGTCCTCGGTTTCCTCGAGGTTCATGCCCGCAACCGGCTCATCGAGCAGGAGCAGCTGCGGCTCCATGGCGAGCGCCCTGCCGAGTTCGACTCTCTTCTGAATTCCGTAGGGGAGCAGTGCCACCGGGTAGTTGCGCCACGCTTCGACTTCGAGCAACTCGATGATGTCTTCGACGAGCGCACGGTTGGCGAGTTCTTCCTTCTTCGCCTTCCCGATCCACAAGCTGCCGGCCAGCCAACCGGTCGAGGTTCGCACGTGGCGGCCGGTGAGGATGTTCTCGAGCACCGTCATGTGCGCAAACAGTTCGATGTTCTGGAATGTGCGTGCGACCCCGAGTTCGGCGATCTTGTCGGGTCGCCTGCCGAGGATGCTCTCACCTTTCCAGATGATGTCGCCACTCTGAGGTTGATAGACCCCGTTCAGGCAGTTGAACGTTGACGTCTTGCCTGCGCCGTTCGGACCGATGATCGCGAACAGCTCGCCGTCGTCGACGTGGAACGTGACCTCTGTCAGCGCCTTGACCCCTTTGAAAGCGAGGTTGACACCCTTGAACTCGAGAAGGTGTTCGTAGTCACCGGAGTCTTCACGCTGGCTCCAAGTCGCGAGCGTCCTGCGACGACTTGCCACGGTTGGATCACTCATGACAGCCACCGCTTCCGCCGCTTGTAGTGCTTCACGTCGCGGAACGACTTGCGTCCGCCTTCATCGCTGTGGAGACCGAGGTAGAACTCTTGGACGTCTTCATCGGCCAAGAGCTTCACGGGGTCGCCGTCCATCACGACTTTGCCGGTTTCCATGATGTAGCCGAAGTTCGAGATGGAGAGCGCCATGTTGGCGTTCTGCTCGATCAGGAGCACCGACGTGCCCTGCTCGTTGATGCCGACGATGATCTCTTTGATCTGTTGTACGAGCCGAGGCGCCAGGCCGAGGGAGGGCTCATCGAGAATGAGGAGGCTTGGATCGGCCATGAGTGCCCGACCGATGGCGAGCATCTGTTGCTCACCGCCTGACAGATATCCGGCAGTTGACTTCCGTCGCTCGGCGAGGATCGGGAAGAGGTCCATCACCCGGTCGTTGGCTCGCTCGACGGCGGCCTTGTCGCGATTCGTGTAGGCGCCTGTCCTGAGGTTTTCTTCGACGCTCATCTCCGCAAAGACGCGCCGTCCTTCGAGTACCTGACCGATGCCGGCTCGGACGATGGCGCTGGGGTCCTTGTCATGGATGTGTTCACCGTTGAACGAGATGTGGCCTTTGGTGACGTCACCTTCGTGTACGTCCAACAGACCGGTGATCGCACGAATGGTGGTGGTCTTTCCTGCTCCGTTGGCGCCGAGCAGAGCGACGATCTGTCCGTCGCCAACTTCGATCGACAGCCCGCGAAGCACCAGGACGACGTCGTTGTACACGACTTCGAGGTTGGCGATTTCGAGTATTGCTGTCTCCTAGGTCAGAGAGGGAAGTGGGGAGGCGGGTGCCTCCCCACTCATTCCTCTGGTTGTCTCAATCAGCCGCCGATGGTGTTTCCTTCACCTTCCGTCCAGCATGCGCCAGTGAATTCGAACGATGCGGCGATGTCGCCCACGTACGACTTCTCAACGAGCTGGGAGCCGGTGGTGCCACCGTCCGCAGCGCCTGAGAGCGTCTGGTCTGCGCCGCCTGCTGCGGCGTATGCCTCTGCTGACGGCTTGAAGATGTCGATCTCGCGGATGACGTAGTCGCCCGGCTCGCCTCGGTAGTTGAGATCTGGGCCTGCACCGTCGAGAAGGATCGTCTCGATCGAGTTGGCGGCGTCGATGACACCCTGGCGGGTCAAGTCACCGTTGGCAGCTGCCAATCGAAGGATCTGCTCCATCTGGCGGGCTTCGGTCCAGCCGATGATGAATGCATCAGATGGACGACGATCTGGATATGCCGCGGTCAGGGCTTCCTGGATCTCCGCCATGCCTGGCACGTCGGTTCCCCAGGGCACGTAGTACCCGGTGTTCCAGTAGAAGCCCTGGAGAGCAGGTGCCAGCTCGGAGTCGAGCAGTCGGAAGTCGTAGCTCGGGCCTGAGCCCGTCCACTGTCCCGTGAATCCCTGTGACACTGCGCCACCCATGATCTGACCCAGCTCAGAAGGAGCCGAGGTGACGAACACCCAGTCTGGGTTTGTCTGGAGGATCTGGCCGATGATCGGCGTCAAGTCGGCGCCACGTACGATCTGACCTTCGCCGTCGTAGACGATCTCGAGTCCGAGCTCTGCAGCTGCGTGCTTGAAACCTGCCGCTGCGTCCTGGCCGTAGTCGCCCGGACGAGTGACGATGGCAACTGTCGGCAGTGCGCCGGTGTCGGTCTCGTGCTTCGCGGCGAGCCACTCTGCCATGTTCATGGCTTCCAGGCAGTAGTTCGTTCCCTGCTCGAAGGTGAGACCACCGTCGAACGCGGGGTCCGCCCAACCTGAATACCACGACAGTGGGATTGCCAGCACGTTGTCTTCAGCCAACGATGGCAGCAGTGATGCCGTGTGGGGTGAGCCGGTCGAGTTCGAGAACGCGACGACGTCGTCGACGATCTTCGTGTACTTCTCGCCGTGCTGCACGACGTCATATGCCGTGTCCTCTACGACAGGTACCACCGTACGTCCGGCGATGCCGCCGTTGGCATTCACGATGTCCCAATACGCGAGCTGCGCGTCGACGATGTCGACGGTGAGACCCGAGAATGGTCCGGTGAGGTCTGCGAGCAATCCGATGCGGATTTCGTCGTCAGACACGCCGATGTCGGTTGCGATCTCTTCCGCGGGCGGAGCGATCGTTGTCGTTGGGGCAGGTGCCGCAGTCGTCCCTGGCGGTGCAGTAGTTGCCGGCGCTGCGGTGGTAGCGGGAGCGGCAGTTGTGGTGCCACCCTCGTCCGTACCGCCACAGGCTGCTGCTACCAGCGCGAAGACGAATGCAAGGGTTATGAGTTTCCTTGCCATTTGTGTTGTTTCCTCCTTGTTAAACCTGAACGCTTGGTCCAAGCATCCAGGAACCTTAGATCGCTCAGTAGGTGAAGGGCCATCCCTTCCAGTAGTTCCTGATTCTGATCCAGATCCCGAACAACCCGAGCGGTTCGAAGATCAGGAACAGCGCGATCAACAATCCGTAGAGCACAGCGTTGAGTTGGTCGGTGGTGAGCCCAGGGCCGTCAGCGCCGAGGAACACGAGACCAAAATCGTCAGTCGACCGAGCTACGAAGAAGTCAGCAATCGGCTGGAACCAGCCGTCGCCCTCGGCCGAGTGCGCCAAGACACCCGACAGGTTCTCGACGAGACGGGGGAGCAGTACCACGAAGAAGCTGCCGAGCAGGACTCCCGCAACGGTCCCGGCGCCACCGATGAGGACGATTGCGACGAATTGCACGGAGAGAAACAGGCTCCACTGCTCAGGTGGTAGGCGGCCGACCACCGACGCCAACAGTGCTCCGGCGATTCCTGCATAGAAGCTCGAAATGGCGAACGCCTGCGTCTTCGCTTTGGCGTCTGCGACCCCCATCACCTCGGCTGCGATGTCCCGGTCGCGAATGGCGGCGAATGACCGGCCGATCCGTGTGCGAGCGAGGTTCTTGGCAAGCACCGTGAACAACGCTGCCAGGACGAGCATCAGGAAGAAGATCTTGGCTTCCTTGAGAAGCTCGATGCCGAACCACACGCCGTCCGAATCGAAGTCGATCAGCGCAGTCTCTTCTTTCCAGAAACGGAACTCGAGAGCGGGCCATACTCGGCCAAGTTCTGCCGGACCTGCCAGCGACGACCAGTTGCGGAAAATGTGCTCGCCGATGAACACCAACCCCAGCGTGACGATCGCGAGATAGAGGCCGCGCACTCGAACCGAAGTTGGGGCGACGATGATGCCGACGAGCGCCGCGGCGATGCCGGCAGCCGGCAACCAGATCCAGATGGGAAGCCCGAGACCGATCTGGCTGCCGCTTGCCTCTCCGCCCAGATAGACGGCTGCGTATGCGCCAACGCCCATGAAGAATGCGTGACCGAGCGACACTTGGCCTGCGAGACCGACGAGGATGTTCAGGCCGAGGGCGCCGATCGCAAAGATGAGCGCCCGATTGAGCAGAATCAGCCACCCGCTGGAGGCGAGAAAGTCGAGTCCCGGGATCAGCTGAAACGGGATGGTCAGCGCCACTGCGAACAACACCGCGACCATGACCTTGCGAGTCATCGACGGCAGCAGCGCCTGTTCGTCCTCGTACTGGGTGTAGAGAAGCGGTCGACCTCTCATACGCGCCGGATTTCAGGAGTGCCGAACAGTCCGTACGGTTTGACCACGAGAACGAGCAACATCAGAAGGTACGGAACGATGGTGTTGAAACCGATGCCGATCGTGTCCGTGAACGACGCCAGGTAGTGGCCAGTCAGCACCTCGGCGAGTCCGATTGCGAAGCCACCGACCACAGCACCGATGATCGAGTCGAGGCCGCCCAGAATGATCGCGGGAAAAGCACGCAGCGCGATGAACGCGGTGAAGTTGTTCACGCCGAAGTTGCGTGGCGGAATTGCAGCGAAGGCGCCGCCGATGGCGGCTAGTGCCGCTCCGATTCCCCAGGCAAGGGCGAAGATCCGGCCGGCGCTGATCCCTTGCGCCATCGCCGCTTCCTGATCGAAGGCGGTGGCGCGCATCGCGATGCCTGTGCGGGATCGGAAGAAGAGCGCCAATCCGACCATCGCAAACACCGCCACGACGATCGTGGCGAGGTATGAGTGCGGGATGGTGATGCCGCCGAGGTCGAAATTGGTGAGACCCCACGGTGCACCGATCGTGTCGCCCGTTGCCAGGCTGGTCTGTCCCAGTGATCGGTTGGCTCCCTGGCCGATGAAGTCGTTGCCTATGGTGCGCAACATGATGTCGAGGCCGATGGTGATCATGGCGATCGAAAAGATCGGCTGCCCGATCATGGGCCTGATGAACAACCGCTCGATGACGATGCCGACGACCGCAGCGGCTGCGATGCCAACGATTGCTGAGATGAAGAACTGGATGGTTTGGGGCGCCCCGCCTGCGACTCTTCCGCCGATGTTCCACACCACGGCGAAGTACGACACGAGGTAGGCGCCGACTGCCGAGAGCGCTCCGTGAGCGAAGCTCAACACCTGGGTCGCCTTGTAGATGATCACGAAGCCGAGGGCGAGCAGGGCGTACACCGCCCCCAGCGCCAACCCGTCCACGATCTTGGAGATGAGGATCTCAGTCGACGTTGAGCCCACTTGGGCGAGAAACATCATGTCCATTCAGAAACGCTCTTTGGGAGCCAACGCAAGCCCATCAATACATCGAGTCCACGAGGTCGCCGAACATCTCGAACATCGCACTCCGCTTGAGTTTCTGCGTGGCCGTGAGCTCGCCGTCCTCGTGGTCGAGTTCCTTGGGAATGAGCCTGAACTTCTTCACCTGCTCGACGGTCGCGAATTTCTCGTTCGTCTCGAGCACGGCTTTCTGGATGAGGTCGAGGACTTCCTGTTTCTCGGTGAGGTCTCGATACGTGGTGTAAGGAATCCCTCTTCGGGTCGCCCAGTCGCCGACCGTGTCCAGTTCGATCCCGATCAACGCGGTCACATACTTCTTGCCATCTCCGACGACCATGGCCTCTTTGATGTACGGAGAGGTCTTCAG
>JABDJC010000006.1 GCA_013003395.1 Acidimicrobiia bacterium | reverse complement strand
TGGACCGGATCCGCCGGCGTCGGAATCCGTCCCCCGGAGATGGGTCAGCGGGTGCAAGACGCAGATGCGACCGCGGAGGACACCGATGGGTGAGCTCGTCGTATTTGTGATCTTCGCGCCGCTTGCGCTCGTCGGTGCGCTGACGATGGTCGCTGCTCGCAATCCAGTCCACAGTGCCATGGGTCTGCTGATGACGCTGTTCTCCGTCGCCGTGTTCTACGTGAGCAACAACGGTCACTTCATCGCTGCGGTTCAGGTGATCGTGTACGCCGGGGCGATCATGACGCTGTTTCTGTTCGTGATCATGCTCATCGGCGTCGACAGCGCCCAAGACAACCAAGAGGTTCTACCGAATCAACGGCCGATTGCCGTAGCACTTGGCCTCGCCCTCCTCGGGCTCGTCTTGGCCGCCGGAAGCCAGGGATGGGTACCTCGGGGTACCGGTTCGCCCGTGAACGGCACCATCGAGAACGTCTCAGACGAGTTGTTCGGTGCCTGGATTCTGCCCTTCGAGGTGACCTCACTGCTGCTCATCATCGCTTCTGTCGGCACTATTGCGCTTGCGCAATTCCGTCCCCGCGCCATCGCCGGCGATGAGGCCGACGAGTCGGCAGTGGATGGGGAACTCGTATGAGCGTCACCCCGGGCTGGTACATGATTCTGGCTGCGGTGCTTTTCGCAATCGGTGCGTCCGGCATCCTCCTGCGCCGGAATGCGCTCGTGATGTTCATGTCGATCGAACTGATGCTCAATGCCGTGAATCTCACCTTTGTTGCGGCAGGCAGGCAACTCGGCACCCTGGAAGGTCAGGTCTCGGTGGTGTTCGTGATGGTCGTCGCCGCAGCCGAAGTGGTGGTTGGATTGGCGATCATCGTCGCGGTCTTCCGTAAACGCGCCACAGCTTCTGTCGACGAACTCAGCGAATTGCGGGGTTGACGGTGGGCGACTTCATCTGGATCGTCATTGCCCTGCCGCTGGTCGGGGCGATCGCCTCGCTGGCCTTCGGCAAGCGTCTCGGTGAACCGACGGCCGGCTACCTCGGGGCAACCACGGTGGCGCTCGCCTTCCTGTACGCGTTGGTCGCTTCGCTCAAGTTCTTTGCCGGTCACGCAGAGCCAGACACCGTGCACCTGTTCGACTGGATCCCGTCTCTCGGGGTCGGAGCGGACTTCTTGTGGGACCCGTTGTCGGCAACGATGACGCTGATCATCACGGGTGTTGGCACGCTGATTCATCTGTATTCGATCGGCTACATGCACGGTGATGAGCGGTTCGCTCGCTTCTTCACCTACCTGAATTTCTTCGTGGCCTCGATGCTGATCCTCGTGCTCGGAGAGAACTTCGGAATCATGTTCGTCGGATGGGAACTGGTCGGTCTGAGTTCCTATCTGCTGATCTCGTTCTGGTTTACCAAGCCGACCGCTGCAGCCGCGGGCAAGAAGGCGTTCATCGTCAACCGGATCGGCGACTTCGGGTTCCTCATCGGTCTGATGATCATCTTCGCCTCCTTCGGCACCCTGTCGTACAGCCACGTGTTCGAAGAGGCTTCCCTCGTGCTCAACACCCCAACGGCGACCGCTATCACGTTGCTGCTGCTCGTTGGCGCTGCGGGTAAGTCGGCCCAGATTCCGCTGTACGTCTGGCTACCCGACGCGATGGAGGGCCCGACCCCGGTGTCGGCACTCATCCACGCCGCAACGATGGTCACCGCAGGCGTGTACATGGTTGCGAGGGCAGCGCCCCTGTATCAACTTGCTCCGGTTTCGGGCGGCGTGGTCGCCACCGTCGGAGCATTGACGGCTCTGCTGGCAGCGACGATCGCCGTCGCCCAGAAGGACATCAAACGTGTGCTGGCTTACTCGACCATCAGTCAGCTCGGATACATGTTCATGGCGGTCGGCGCCGCGGCGTATGTCGCCGGCGTCTTCCATCTGCTCACCCATGCGTTTTTCAAGGCGTTGTTGTTCCTCGGCGCCGGATCGGTGATTCACGGCATGTCGGGCGAGCAAGACATGGACAAGATGGGCGGCCTGCGCAAGGCGATGCCGATCACGTTCATGACCATGGCTGTCGCGTGGTTGGCCATCTCGGGAATCTTCCCGCTCTCCGGTTTTTGGTCGAAGGATGAGATATTGGCGTCCGTATACGACCACGGTGGCCCGTGGCTCGTGCTCTGGGGGATCGGAATCGTCACGGCCGGCATGACGGCCTTCTACATGACTCGCATGATGGTGCTGACGTTCTGGGGCCAGTCACGTTGGGATGAAGGTGTCCATCCGCACGAGTCGCCGTCATCGATGACCGTGCCGCTGGTCGTGCTGGCGGGTCTCTCGGCCTTCGCAGGCTTCATCAACACCCCGTTCCTGCCCTCGTTCGAGCACTTCTTGGATCCAGTGTTCGAACGTTTCGAGGTCGAGCTCGCACATCTACCCGGTGGAATCACGCCGTGGATACTGGCGCTCATCTCGCTGGCAGCCGGCGGTGCCGGAATTCTTTACGGGATTCGCCGCTATTCGAAAGTGGTCCCAGCCGAGTCCGACGGCATATGGGCGACCGTGCGAGAGGGATATCGCGTCGACGACTGGTACGGCAACCTGCTCGTCCTTCCAGGCAAAGAGATGTCAGAGGCCGCCGCGTTCACTGTTGATGCCAAAGGCGTCGACGGCATCGTCAACGGCGTGGGCGGGATGGTGCAACGGGTCGGTCAGATGCTGAAGCCCATCCAAAGCGGCTTTGTCAGAAGCTACGGCGTTGGCGTACTGGTAGGCAGCGTCGGATTGCTCGTTTGGTTCATGACGAGGGTGCTGTGATGGACTTTCCTGCGCTGACTCTCCTGATCTTCTTGCCCCTGGCGGCGGCCATCGTGCTGTTCTTCGTGAAACGCGACGACGTCGTGTGGCCGGTTGGCGCCGCGCTGAGCTTCCTGCCCACCGCCGTCGCCGGATGGGTCCTCTGGGAATTCGAGACCGGCGAAGCCAGCATGCAATTCACGGAGTTCGTCCAGTGGTACGAACCGTGGGGCATTGGTTGGAACCTTGGCGTCGACGGGATCTCGTTGCTCCTCGTCGTGTTGACGACGATTTTGTTCCCGATCGCCATCGTCGCTTCCAGTCGCTCGGTCACGCGTTCACCGAAGCTGTACATCGCTCAGATGTTGGTACTCGAAACGGGTCTGCTCGGCGTGTTCCTCGCGCTCGACCTGCTCGTGTTCTTCGTCTTCTTCGAAATCGTCCTGGTGCCGATGTATTTCCTCATCGGCATGTGGGGCAGCGACAACCGCATATACGCCGCCGTGAAGTTCTTCTTGTACACGGCATTCGGTTCTGCGCTCCTGCTTGCAGGGATTCTGGCGTTGGGAGTCATGGCATCGGATCAGTTCGGAACGCCGAGCTTCGACTTCAACACGCTGCTCGAGCTGACGATCTCATCTGGGGCGCAGAAATGGCTCTTTGCCGCCTTTGGCCTCGCGTTCGCGATCAAGGTGCCGCTCTTCCCGTTCCACACGTGGCTTCCGGACGCTCACACCGAGGCGCCGACGGCAGGTTCGGTGTTGCTCGCAGGCGTCCTGTTGAAGCTCGGAACGTACGGCTTCATCCGGTTCAACCTGACCCTCTTCCCGGAAGCTTCGGTCGACTGGGCGCCGTGGCTCGCCGGACTCGGAGTGGTCGGAATCGTGTACGGAGCCATCGTCGCCATCGTGCAGCCTGATGTGAAGCGCCTCGTCGCCTACTCGTCGGTGAGCCACCTCGGCTTCATCGTGTTGGGCACGTTTGCCCTGACCAACCAGGGTCTTCAGGGTGGCGTCATCCAGATGGTCAACCATGGACTCACGACGGGCGCCTTGTTCTTGCTCATCGGAATGATCTACGACCGCAGGCATACTCGCCAGATCTCAGACTTCGGAGGTATCGCGAAAGTCATGCCGGTGTTCGCCGGATTCTTCCTCTTCTCGGCGTTTGCCTCCGTCGGACTACCAGGACTGAACGGGTTCATCGGCGAGTTCAAGATTCTGCTCGGCAGCTACCTCACTCTTCCCGTACACGCAATAATCGCCGCCTCAGGCGTGGTGCTGGCGGCCATCTATCTGTTGTGGGCATACGAGCGCATGTTCACCGGTCCAGTCGACGATGCGGCCAACGAGGGTCTGAAGGACCTCGATGCGAGAGAACTCGCAGTGCTCATTCCCATCGCGGCGCTCATCGTCTTTCTCGGCGTCTACCCGAAGCCGGCACTCGATCGCATCGAGCCTTCCGTCAATGCCGTCCTCGATCGGATCGAGCTGATGACCGACTACGAGGTCCCTGACTTCGGTCGACCGTTGGAGCTGGCTGAATAATGGACAATTTCTCTCTCCTTGCGATTGCTCCCGAAGTGCTCTTGACGATCGGCGCCATCGCCGTGCTCGGCGTCGAGGTCATCTGGGCCAAGGGTCATCGCACGTGGGCGCCGATCGCGGCGGTTTCGGTTCTTGGAGCGATAGTCGCCTCAGTCGCCCAGTGGAACCATGTTCAAGAAGTTGGTGGCTCCCTCCACTATTCGTTGGCGAATCCGAGCGGCCAGATCATCACGCCGATGCTGTCGATGGACGCGTTCTCGGCGTTTGGCGGAATAGCGATCTTCGCGGTGACCGGTCTGGCACTTGCGGCGGCGTGGGAACTCGTCGCCCGCCTGCAAACGCGGGGAGCCGAGCTCGTTTCGCTGATTCTCCTCGCGGCCATCGGGCTGCACCTGATGGCGTCCTCAGCCAACCTCGTGATGCTCTTTCTGGGGCTCGAAGTGGCCTCGATCAGCTTGTACGTCGTTGCGGGCTTCACCCGCCATCGGGTCACCGCCGACGAGTCGGCGATGAAGTACTTCCTGCTGGGTTCGTTCGCCTCGGCAATCCTGCTCTACGGCATCGCTCTGGTGTTCGCTGCCACGGGATCGACGTCGATCTACGGCGCGACGGGAGTTGCCGCGACGCTCGACACCGTGCTGCTGCGGAGCGACGGAGTGCTTCTGGCAGGCATTGCGCTGATCATCGTGGGTCTGGGGTTCAAGATCTCCGCAGCCCCATTCCACCAGTGGGCGCCAGACGTTTATCAAGGCGCACCAACCGGCGTAGTCGGATTCATGGCCGCAGGCGTCAAGATCGCAGGATTCGCGGCGATGGCCAGAGTCCTGTCTGTCGCCCTTGGAACGCAAGCCGACGACTGGGCGCCCGCAATCGCGGTGCTGGCGGTTGCTTCGGTTCTCATCGGCTCTGTCATGGCGATCGCGCAAAGTGACATCAAGCGGATGCTGGCGTACTCGGGCGTCGCACACGCCGGTTTCATGTTGACCGCCATCGTTGCCGGCGTCGAGGGCATTCCATCGCTCTGGTTCTACCTGGCGACCTACGCGATCCAGCTGATTGGAGCGTTCGCCGTGGTCGGTGTCGTAGGCGGATCGGCAGCTGGTGGCTCGGCCATCGACGACTATGCCGGTTTGGGTGAGCGAGCACCGAAACTCGCTGTGGCATTCACGATCTTCATGTTGGCGATGGGCGGCATTCCTCTGACGTCTGGCTTCATCGGGAAAGCGGGCGTGTTCAGTGCTGCCATCTCGGCGGACTATCTGTGGTTGGCGATCGTCGCTCTGG
>JABDJC010000245.1 GCA_013003395.1 Acidimicrobiia bacterium | reverse complement strand
TGTTCGGAGCGGGCTGGGCGCTGATCGTACGGACCGCGGCCCTCGTGCTGGCGTTCACGATGGCCACGGCGGTCGCCGCTCGGCTCGGTACGGTCGTCGTAGCCGCCCACCAGGTGGCGTTCCAGCTCTGGATCTTCCTGGCTCTTGTCGTCGACGCTCTGGCCATCGCCGGTCAGGCACTGATCGGGAAGTATCTCGGGTCGGCGTATCCGGCCCGCGCCAAGGTGGTGGCAGAGCGACTTCTCGGTCTCGGCATCTACGTCGGATTCGGCCTGGCGTTGCTGCTTGCCGCGTTGCGACCGTTGCTCCCTGGAATATTCACTGACGATCCAGAGGTGATCACTGCGGTGTTGTCGGTCTACGGGTTCGTGGTGTTGATGCAGCCGATGAATGCTCTGGTCTTCGTGTGGGACGGAGTGCTGATCGGCGCCGAAGCCTTCCGATACCTGGCTGGAGCCATGGCGTCCGTGTCGGCAGTCACTGCGGTCATGCTGCTCGGCGTGCTGCAGTTCGACTGGGGCCTGCAGGGAGTCTGGTGGGCGATCGTCGTGTTGTTGGCCGGACGAATCGTCACCCTGTGGGCGTGGCACCTTCGTTGGCGGCCTGAGGTCCTACCAGATCACGACCTCGTGTCTCGGGAAGGCTGAGAGCCAGCATCGCGGCGAACACGAGACCGACACCCAAGGCCGCGACCGTGGTTGCGAGGCCGTATCGGTCAACGAGCAGCCAGCCCGCACCGAAGCCCAGAATGCTCCCGGCCACAGCTGCGTTGGCGATCCATCCACCAACAGTTGCTCGGATCTGGGTCGGGAAGAGTTCAGCCCGGTGGGCGGCGAAGGCCGGCGTGAGCATGCTTGCGCCAAACGTCGCCAGGAAGATGGACGGCGCCAGCAGCCAGCCGGTGCTCACCATGTAGAAGGCCACCCCTCCGAGCAAGCCGAGAAGAACGGCGATCACCGTGGTCGGCCGTCGACCCAAACGATCAGCCATGCGGCCGCCGACAAGCAGCCCCAGCGTCCCAAGGCCGCTGAAAACGATCAGGAGGAAGCGGGCTGCGCTCGTCTCCCAATCCAGGTCGTCGATGAGACGCTCCAGGGAGAAGTTGAATGCCGGCGAAGAGAAGGCGGCGACAAAGAACGCGATACCCATCAACGGCCACAGATATTTTCCGATTCCGGCGGACAGCGCATTCGAGAACTTGACCGGCTTCAGATTTGGTGAGAAGGCACGGCTCTCTCCCAAGAAGGCTCGCATGAGCGGTACCACGACCAGTCCGATGGCACTGAGACCGAACAAGATTCGCCAGGAACCCGAACTTCGATCCGCCAGCGGGAGGATGATCAGACTGAGGCCCGGTCCGATGGACGCGATGAGGCCGTAGAGCCCGAGACCCCACGCTCGAATCTCGGGCGTCAGCTCTTCGGCGAGGATCACGGTGGCGAGTGCCGCAACGGCCAACACCGCCACTCTCGTGAGTGACTGAAAGAACACGAACGCAACCACGCCGGGAACAAGAGCGGTCGCCAGGTTGGCGAGCGGCAAGATCGTCAGCGCGATGATGAACGGCTTCCGACGTCCACTGCGGTCACCCATGATCGAAAAGGCGATGGCCGCAAGGGAGGCCGCTCTGGTGATCGCGAACACGGCCGACATGTCGCCCTCGGTCAGTTCGAGGGCCTTGCGGGCGAAGGGGAGGGTGTGGGTGAGGACCGCGCCTGAGTAGCTGGCGACGATGGCTGCCATCGACATCAGGAACAGGATCCGCCTGTCGCGCACGCTGAGGCGTGCCGGCGGTTGGAGTGCTTGTGGGAGTGCCATGATCAGGCGGTGCGGATCGTCACGGGTGGGCGGGAGCCTAACGCATAACGCTGCTGCATTGTCGGAGCTGTGCCGACGCAGGTTTCCTGTACCGCTAACGTCGTCGCCGCAAGGGAAGAATCTGCGTACGACGCTGGTTGCGCCCCGAGAGCAAGAACCTGCAACCAGGAGTCAGTTTGGATCCGTCGAACGTCAACTTTGCCGTCGCCTTCATCTTCGGGGCGGTCTCTTTCCTCTCGCCGTGCGTGCTTCCGCTGCTTCCCGGCTACCTCTCGCTCATGTCGGGCTACTCGGTGCAGGACCTCGCCGACGGGAAGGCGTCGTTCAGGAAGGTCGTCATCAGCACGGCGCTGTTCGTTCTCGGCTTCACGTTGGTGTTCGTCTCGCTGGGTGCGATAGCGACGAGTCTGGGAGATTTCCTTCGCTCGAACCTGAACACGTTCACCCGCATCGCTGGTTTCGTCGTCATCGTGATGGGGCTCTTCATCGCTGTCACGGCGATCTGGAATCCCCGTTTCTTGTTGCCGTTCATGCGGGAGCGTCGGGTCGAGGTGCGCCCTTCTCGTCTCGGCAATTTCGCACCCCCGGTCATGGGTGCGGCCTTTGCGTTCGGTTGGACCCCGTGCATTGGTCCGGTGCTCGGCGCCATCTTCTCGATCGCCGCCGCCGAAGAGACCGTGGGACGCGGAATGTTCCTCCTGTTCATGTATTCGCTTGGCCTGGGCATACCGTTTCTGCTGGCGGCGCTCGCCATGACCAAGGCATTCTCTTTCTTCACGTGGGTTCGGAGGTACGTACGGCCGATCAACGTCGCGTCAGGACTCCTTCTGGCCCTTTTCGGAGTCCTCATGGTGACCAATCAGGTGGTTCGACTTTCGTCCTGGTTCACCGAGTTGTTGGTCAAGCTCGGTCTCGAAGGGCTCGCAGCGATCTGATGGGTGCGCTGCCGAGGGTACGATCGTGAATCGTCGAGACATCTGAGTGTGCCGTGGCCATCAACCTGACCAAGTCTGAGTTTCTCGAGCGTGCCGCCGAATTTCCTGTGGTGCCGTTGTCCGTCGAGGTACTCGCCGATCGCGAGACACCCGTTACGGCGTTCGAAAAGCTCGTCGGTGACGAAGATGGCTTTCTGCTCGAGTCGCTCGAAGGTGGCGAACATTGGGCACGGTGGTCGTTCGCCGGATGGCAGCCGGAGTTCACGCTGGTTTCGCGTGACGGCAAGGTGTCGGTCGACGGCGCACAGATCGATCTCCCGCCTGGTGATCCGCTCACGGTGCTCGAAGCGTTGTTGGAGCGATACGCAATTCCGAAGATCGACGACGCCCCTCCGCTGCACACGGGAGCGGTCGGGTACCTGGCATACGACTGTGTCCGGTTTGTCGAGCACCTGCCGAATCGCCCTCCAGACGACCGGGACTTGCCGGAGATGGTCTGGCAGTTCGCGGGGTTCATCGCCGCGTTCGATCGCTTTCGGCAGACGATCTCGCTGTTTCGCAACGTATTCGTCGGCGCAGATCCCGCCGCGCAATACGACGCCGCTGTCGCCGACCTGAACGGCGCCATCGCGAAGTTGAGCGCCTCGAGGCGGTACGAGGTCCGGCCGAGGCCAGACTTCGTGGGTCGAACTCGAGCAACCGCCAACCTGACGAAGGACCAATTCACAACAGCGGTCGAAAAGGCGATCGGGTACGTCAATGCAGGCGACGCTTTCCAAATCCTGCCCTCAGTTCGCTTCGAGGCCGAGTTCGATGGCGACGCTTTTGCCGTTTATCGGGCGCTGCGCCTAGTCAACCCTTCGCCGTTCTTGTTTTTCGTTCGGCATGGGTCGGTCTCGATCGCGGGGGCCTCCCCGGAACTCATGTCCCGTGTGCGCGATGGCCAGGTATTCAGCCGGCCGATCGCAGGGACCCGGAGGCGGGGCGCCACGCCGGAAGAGGACGTCGCGCTCGAAGAGGAACTGTTGGCAGATCCCAAAGAGCGGGCGGAGCATGTCATGCTCATCGACCTGGCCCGCAACGATCTCGGCCGCGTCTGTGAGTTTGGAACGGTCGCCGTCGACGATTTGATGGTCGTCGAACGGTATTCGCACGTGATGCACATCGTGTCCGGGGTTTCAGGCACGCTCCGAAGCGAACTCGGTCCGATCGATGTCATCAGGGCGACGTTTCCTCACGGGACCGTCTCTGGAGCGCCGAAGGTCAGGGCGATGGAGATCATCGACGAACTCGAGCCAACGGCTCGCGGTCCGTACGCGGGCGCCGTTGGCTACATCGACTTCAGCGGCAACATGGATACGGCGATCGCGTTGCGAACGATGGTCTCGTCTGGAACTACTGCATGGATTCAGGCGGGAGCCGGGATTGTCGCCGACAGCGATCCTGACCTCGAATACGAGGAGTGCATCAACAAATTGGCCGCCGTTCTCGCGGCCCTCGAAGGAGCACGCGATGTCTGACTCGTATGGTGATGTGACCGGCGAATACTTTGCGCTGCGAGACGACGTAGGTGCCGTCGCCGGCGTGCATTCGTTGATCTGGGTTCGAGGCAAAGACGCCGTGTCGTTCCTCGATGGGCTGTTGAGCCAGGACATAGCTGCCATGGATTCACAGTCTGTCGCCAAGGCGCTGTTGTTGACACCGCAAGGAAAGCTGCGGGCAACGCTGACATTGCTGCGGGACGACGAGGCCGTCGGTCTGATCTGTGACGCCGGGCGGGTCGACGTGGTGTTGGAAGACCTTGCACGATTCAAGTTCCGTGTCGCCGCCGACATCGATCTGTTCGACGGTCCGGTGTTCGATCTGATCGGTCCCAACGCCGCTCCAGCACTCGATAGCGCAGGTTTGGGGCCACCAGCCGGATGGTCGGTCCACGACGAGGTCGTGGTCGCGAATGTGCCGCTGGGATCGATTCCGCGATACGTGGTGGCGGGAGCGGTCGAGATGGGAACCGTGGCTCGGATGGCTGGCAGGTTGGCCTTCGACGCCGTGCGGATCGAAACGGGCGAGCCCGTCGTGGGTCGCGACATTGACGAGAAGACGATTCCCCAAGAGGCAGATGTCGTCGATGCGAGCGTGTCCTTCACCAAAGGGTGTTACCTGGGGCAGGAGCTCGTGGCGAGAATCGACAGTCGCGGCCGGGTGAATCGTCACCTGCGCGGGGTCGTCGTCGCCACGAATGTGGTGCCTCCGCTTGGCGCGTCACTGGTGTTCCACGGAAAGACCGTTGGCGAGCTCACCAGCGTCGCGGAGTCGCTGGCCGTCAGAGCACCCATTGGTCTCGCTCTGGTCCGTAGGGAGGTAGAGCCCGGCACGAAGGTGACCATCGAATGGGACGGAGGCTCGGTTGCAGGGGAAGTGCGCCTCCTGCCGCTGGACGACGCCAGTATCCAAACGTGAACTTCACAAGTTTCGAACAAGTCCA
>JABDJC010000203.1 GCA_013003395.1 Acidimicrobiia bacterium | reverse complement strand
AGTTGCTCAAAGTTCGTCTTCGACTCCTGAGAGTCTCCGACAGGCCACGCTCGAGACGGGGTCTCGAATAGTGCGTGGCCAATTTGCGTCACACCGTTCGTCCGTGCGCCCCCGAAGGGATGCCCGTCCGATACCGGTGTGCGCCGGCTTTTGACACGCTGTTTAGTTGTCAAGGAGCCCATCACTGCAGACGCGAACGTCTGTCAGCGGGTCACAGAGTATACATGCACCTTTTGGTTCATGCAAAATCACCGAACGCCCAGTTCGATACTGATGCGTCGGTTCAGGAAGTAAAGCACAGGCGAACCGGGCACGCAAGTCGAGGTATCGATCGCACCGAGAGCCCACCAGCACTAGCGTATCCAACCCAAACCAACAGGAGCACTACATGGACATCGAAGGCGTATCGGCAGTAGTCACCGGCGGCGCGTCCGGCCTCGGCGCCGCAACCGCACGTCGTCTCGCCGCAGCCGGCGCACACGTGGTCATTCTCGATATGAACGACGACGCCGGTGAGCAGGTGGCTCGTGACGTCAACGGCGCCTACGTCCACGCAGATGTGACCAACGCCGACGAGGTTCAGGCAGCCATCGACGCCGCCACGGAGATGGGCCCGCTCCGGGTTCTCGTCAACTGCGCCGGCATCGCTCCCCCGGCTCGCACGCTGAACCGAGAGAACGAGCCGCATGATCTCGCGCACTTCGAGAAGGTGATCATGGTGAACCTGGTCGGTACGTTCAATGCAACCCGGCTTGCAGCTGCGGCGATGGCCTCGACCGAACCCGGACCGCATGGCGAACGAGGAGCCGTTGTCTGCACTGCGTCGGTCGCGGCCTACGACGGCCAGATCGGGCAGGCCGCGTATGCGGCGTCCAAGGGTGGCGTCGTCGGGATGACGCTGCCTGTCGCTCGTGACCTGTCGGCCGTCGGAATCAGGGTGAACACCATCGCTCCTGGAATCATCGACACGCCGATGCTTGCGGGCCTTCCGGAGGCGGCGCGCGAATCGCTCGGCCAGCAGGTGCTCTTCCCGAAGCGCCTCGGCCTGCCAGAAGAGTATGCGGATCTCGCGATGCTGCTGGTCACCCACAGCTACATGAATGGCGAGAGCATTCGGATGGACGGCGGCATTCGCATGGCGCCGAAGTAGCCGTCACCGTTTGAGGCGGGCGGAAGCTCCGAGCAGCGACAGAACGACGAAGATGATCATTCCGGTGATTATCAGACTCAGGACTCCGCGTAGCAGCCACCGGAGAGCCAGACCCACGATGAGCACGACGGCGGCCAGCGCAAGCAGTGAGCTGAGTCCGTTCGCAAGGCGATCCTTCATGAGGCGACGAACCTCCCGAAGCGGCGCTTACCCACTTGAAGAACGCCGTCGACGAGCTCGCCACGAGCAACGCTCTCGACCGCCACTTTGACGCCGTCGAGCTTCACTGCGCCTTGGGCAACCATCCGGCGACCTTCGCTGTTGGATGCCACCAGGCCCGCCGAACTCAGCAGACCGGGCAACCAGATCTCATCGTCATCGGGCAACGGAAACTCCGGGACCTCTTCCGGTGCCTGCTTGTTGCGGAAGACCCGGTCGAATGCCGCCTCGGCCTCCGGACCTGCCTCACTCCCCCAGTAGCGGGCCACGATGCGCCGCGCCAGGTCCCGTTTGGCATCTCCGGGGTGAATCGACCCGTCTGCAAGGCCGGCTCGCAAAGCGCTCACCTCTTCGTCGTCGGCAAAGATCGTCAGCGCGTACCACTGAGGCATGAGGTCGTCTGGAATGCTCATGGTCTTGCCGAACATCTGGTCCGGCGGGTCACTGACCGAAATGTAGTTGTCGAGCGATTGACTCATCTTCTTCTCGCCATCGGTGCCGACGAGGAGTGGCACCGTGATGACCATCTGTCCGCGTTGTCCGGAACGCTCCTGAAGGTCACGACCCACGAGGTTGTTGAACAGTTGATCGGTGCCCCCGAGCTCGATGTCGGCGTTGACGGCCACAGAATCTCGGCCTTGCAGCAGCGGATACATGAACTCGATGAGTGAGATCGATTGGTTGGCCTCCCATCGTTTCGTGAAGTCGTCACGATCCATGATGCGCGACACGGTGAACTTCGACATCAACTCGAGCACGTCGCGCATGTCCAGCGCGCTCAACCACTCCGAATTCGGACGGATCTCGAGATTCTCCGGCAACAACAGGCGCTTGATCGTCGGAAGACAGGATTCCGCATACGCCGACACCGCCGATTCGTCCAGTCGTTGCCGCGTGGCGTTCTTGTCTGTCGGATCGCCGACCTGCGCAGTGAAGTCGCCGAGGATGAGCACTGCGATGTGCCCGCACTCCTGGAATCGACGGAGAAGATCGAACACGACCGCCCAACCGAGGGTGACGTCTGGAGCAGTCGGATCGACCCCCAGCTTCACTCGGAGTGGACGCCCTTCCTGCAGGCGTTGGAGCAGTTCACCCTCGGGCAGGATGACCTCGGTGCCGCGTGTCAAGATCTCGAGTTGTTCGCTTGCTGGTCTCATCGATGGCGAGGTTAGCGGCACCATTGCTGCGGCCATTTCCACGAGCGCGAAATCCATGGCTAACGAACCATTGGCGATACCCTCCGGCCAGAGGTACCACCAATGGTTCGTTGGACGATTGCGCTGCTCACTGCAGCGCTCATCACAAGCGCGTGCTCAGTCGAACCCCTGGACGATCCAGGGATAGGCGAGCGTGCGCTGACCAGCGTCGTGTATGCCGCAGACGGCTCCGTCATCGCCGAGTTCCATGCAGGAGAGAACCGAATCCTCGTCGAGTACGACGCCCTTCCCGAGAGCCTCATAACTGCGGTCGTAGCCATCGAGGACGAGCGCTACTGGAATCACGCCGGAGTCGACCTCAAGGCCATCGCCAGGGCGTTGGCGGCCAACGTGGACGCAGGTGACGTGGTGCAAGGTGGTTCGACGATCACCCAGCAGTACTTGAAGAACGTCGTGCTCACTCCGGAGGTGTCAGTCGATCGCAAACTCGAGGAAGCGGTACTGGCACTGCGGCTCGAAGAAGAGCTGACCAAGGAACAGATTCTCGAGCGCTACCTCAACACGGTGTACTTCGGGGCGGGCGCATACGGCGTCGGCACCGCGGCGGGCACGTTCTTCGGGAAGTCGGTCTCAGACCTCACTCTCGGTGAAGCAGCTCTCCTGGCCGGCCTCATCCGCTCCCCAAGCTCTACGGATCCCTACCTGCGTCCAGAAGCCGCCCTCGACCGTCGGCGCGTGGTCCTCCAAAAACTCGTCGATCTCGATTGGGTGAGCGAGCAAGACGCCGCCGCAGCGAACAACGAGCCGCTCGCGCTCCAGCCGAAGGTCGCTGCCGCCCAGATGCGGTACCCCTACTTCGTCGAGGTGGTGAAGCAGCAGCTCCTCGATGACCCGACCTTCGGCGCAACGGCAACCGATCGGTACAACTCGATCTTCCGCGGCGGACTGCAGATCTACACGACGCTCGACCCGCTTGTGCAGGATTCCGCCGAAGCCTCCATCGCCGATGTGCTGCCGGACGACGGGCCATCGGCTGCGCTCACCGCGATCGATCCGAGGACCGGTCACGTGCTGGCCATCGTGGGCGGTCGTGACTTCTACGACCCGGACGATCCGGTTGCGCAATTCAATCTTGCAACGCAAGGCCGCAGGCAACCCGGCTCGTCCTTCAAACCGTTCGTGTTGGCGGCGGCACTCGAGGCCGGGGCAACGCTCGATACCGTGGTGCCCGGAGGCCAGCGGATCACGATTCAGACCAACTCCGGACCATGGACCGTAGCCAACTACGAAGAGTCGATATTCCCCGCGCTCAGCCTTCTCGAAGCGACGGTCTTTTCGGTGAACGTCGTCTACGCGCAGCTCATCGACTCCGTCGGTCCGCAGGCCGTCGCCGACTTGGCGGCCGCCGCCGGAATCACCTCGCCGCTGAACCCGTTTCACGCACTCGCCTTGGGTGCACAAGAAGTGTCACTGATCGAGATGACGTCGGCGTACGGCACGTTCGCCGGCGGCGGGGTCCATGTCGATCCGATCCTCGTGACCCACATAGAGAATTCCGAAGGAGTCAACGTCTACCAGGCAACTCCGGCCGTCACCGAGGCGATGCCACGCGCAGTTGCTGAAGGCGTCACCACCGCGCTCACCGAGGTGGTCCGCCGTGGCACCGGCCAGCAGGCCCGAATCGGTCGCGTGATGGCCGGCAAGACGGGAACGTCGGACGATCACGCCGACGCATGGTTCATCGGATACACCCCTGAACTCGTTGCTGGAGTCTGGGTCGGCTTTCCACAAGGCCTGGTCTCGATGGAGTACCCGGCGACGCCCTACACGATCGCAGGCGGCACCTGGCCTGCCCAGATCTGGAGTCGGTTCGGTTCGGCAGCTCTCTCAGGCGTGCCCTACGGAGAACTGGCCCTCGCCGATGCCTCCGGCACGGTCTCGGTTGAAGTCGACCTGTCCACTGGATTTCTGGCCGGCCCCTACTGCCCGAGGGAACACGTTCAAAGATTGCGGATGGAACAAGGTACCGCTCCTACGATCGTCTGTCCGATCCACAACCCGCAAGGAATCGTCGACATCGGCGCCGGATCCCTACCAAATCTCGTCGGCGCCGACCTCACCACGGCAATCGAGCAGTTGACCCTCGCGGGCTATCGCGCATCGATCGAGTGGCAGACGGCAAGCAATCTGGCGCAAGGCACCGTGTTCAGCCAGGACCCTGCATCCGGCACGCCCGCTCAGAGCGGTGCGACGGTCCGCCTTCTCGTGGCGGGCCCGCAGCCGGGGACCACGGTTCCGGTCGTGTTGGGGCTGCCTGCAGCTGAAGCCGCGCTGAAGCTCGGGACGGAGGGAATCGACCATCAGGTCCTGGTTCTGGCCGAATCCGATCCAGACGATGCCGCTCAGCGCTCTGGTCTCACGTGGAAACAGTCACCCGCAGCCGGAA
>JABDJC010000202.1 GCA_013003395.1 Acidimicrobiia bacterium | reverse complement strand
CCTGATCCTGCGAACGCTCGATACAACTCGACTCGGCAGCCGACGCAGGCCGTGCCGGTGACGCTTGCCGTCGTGGCGCTGACTACCGCTGGTGCGTCGAGGCCTTGGTTCCCAGCGTTCGGTCCGTAGGTTCCGTTGAGGGTGATGCCGTCGCCGGTCTGGTGGTCGGTTCCTGCGGTGTTGAGGTCGATGGCGTTGCCGCCATTGCCGCTGAAGTGGTTTTGGGTGATCTCGATGTTGATTGCCGGCGTCGCAGTGGGAAGCGACAGGTCCTCGCCGGCGACGATGATCCCGGGACCGGTCTGTCCGGAGATGACGTTCAATTCGACCAGTTGGCCGGAACCCATCAGCCTGAACCCGCCGGTCTGGGTCGGAGTTCCATTGCCGTGACCATTACCGCTGACTGTGTTGTTGCGGAACACGTTGCCGTCACCGGCCTCCCTGGCGTCGATGCCGAATCCGGCGCTGTCTGCGATGAGGTTCGCGTCGACAAGGCCGACTGCGCCGGCGTGAATGGCGATTCCGTCTGAGCCGGATGACGTCAGCCCGTTCGAGCGGAATTCTGTTCCGGTGATCGTCCAACCGGTACTGGTCGCCTCGTAGATGGCGATTCCGGTGGCTTCTGCGTACCCGACGAGGTTTCCGGTGATCGTCCAGTCAGCGGCGAACTCCACGAACATGTTGCGGCTTGCGGTCCGGCTCGCTCCTGGATCGGAGAACAGGTCTGGTGGAGTGCCGATGATGTTGCCGGCGATGAGTGACCGATCGGCATTGGAAATCGTCACGTTCTGGAAGAAGCCCCAGATGCTCAGATCGCGGATGGTGGCGTCGTCACCGCCCGATTGGACTGCGAGTCCGATCGCCACTCGGTCACCGATCAACTCGAGCTCGGGCTTCTCCACTGCGGGCAAGGCGGCCGGCCCGACCCCGACGTTGCCGCCGCCGAGCGTGAGTGCATTCGACTCCACCGGGCTGATCCCGTCTGCGAGCGAAAAGGCGGTGCCGTCAACCGTGGTGAACCCATCGTCGATCACCGGCAGTGCTCCTGCCACCGAGACGGACCACCATTCCGCTGCGCCCGCGTTCTGTGGCTCGGCTGGGACGAAACGCATGGCGTTCCCGCCGCTGAGTGCAGAGGCATTCTCGAGGAATTGGCGGAGAGAGCCCTGTACGGTGCGCCCGGCGTTTGCCGGGTCATCGTCTGTGGCGACGTTGCCGCCGCGCGTTGTGGTGACGATGTTGAAGCTGAATCCGAAGTCTGTGCCTGACACGTCGCCCATGGAGGTGTCGATCAGCGCGAGATGCTCTCGGTCGGTGTGCCAGGTTGCGCCGCTGTCTGAGGCGGTCGCTCGCCGTCCGCCATAACAAACGCCGTCCGCGACAGAGGCGGCAGTGCCGCCCACGCCATCGGCGCACAGGGAGCCTGCCGGACCAAACGATTGTTCTGCCCAGATGTTGGTTGACGGCTCGATCAGGTCTTGCGATGCCGTCAGGTCGGCAGAGTCGACGACCACCCAATAGCTGGTGCCAGTCAGATCGGCCATCGTGTACGTGCCACCGACGCCTGTAGTGGTCCAGCCAGCACTGGTGTCGCCTGCGTCGGGGATTCCGTCGCCGTCGTCCTCGTAGAACGTGACGGTGACATTGGCGACACCCGGATTCAGTCCGTCGCCCACTACTCCATCAGCGAGACCGTCGCCGGCAACGTCTTCGAACACCGCGCCGGAGATGTCCACCAGCTGACCGACGGTGGCCATGCCTGAGAACTCCGAGGTGTTGAAGACCGTCAACGGATTCTCGATTGTGGCGGTTGCCGTGAGTTGGTCGCCCGGCACGACAGCACTTGCCATCGACGCAAGCGGGATCCGGAATTCGTATTTCTCGGCGCTGGTCTCGGTTCCCTGGAAGATGCCGTTCGGATCGGGCGGACCGTAGGTGTCCGTGGTGTTGTCTGCGTCGGCGACCGATCCTTCGATCTCGCTGAACAAGTAGGTACGACCCTCGCCATAACCGGGTGCCGGTCCCGTTCCGGGTTCTGGGTCGGCGATGAAGATTTCGACGATCGCTCCAGCGGGTGCGAAGCCTGTTGCGACCAGGTCTGCGCCATCGATGAGCGCGGTGTCGACCACGGCGAAATTCCTGATTCCGTTGCCGCCGCTGTCGCCGTCGCCGTCGTCATTGACGGACCGGAAGGGAGTGGTGCCCTGGGCGTTGTCACCGCCCGTTTCGATCAGGTCTATGCCGATTTGATGGGTGACTCCGGCGGAGTAGTTGTTGTCGATCTCTCCATTGTCAAACATCGAGTTCTGTGTGATGCGGTTGCCGGTTCCGGTTTCAGTGATCATCACCCCGGGTCCGTAGTTGGCGGCGATCTCGTTCCAGCGAACCGTGTTGCCAGTTCCGTCGATGCGAACTCCTGGCCACTGATCTGGGGATCCGCTGTATGGATTTCCCTGCTCGATCCCGTTGCCGCTGACGGTGTTCTGCTCGACGGTGGCACCGTCCCCGAGGTCGATTCCGGTTCCTCCGTTGGCTGTGAAGCGGCTCCGCTGGACGACGAAGCCGTTGCTCGATGTCGCATCGACGCCGTCAGACACGGCGCTGGCCATGCCGTTGGAGTGGAACTCGCTGTCTTCGATGGTCCACGAGCCAGACACACCAGATGCCTGCTTCAGTCCGGACGCCTCGTTGTATCCGACAAGGCTATGCCGCACGATGCCGGTTGCCCCACGCGCCATCATGCCGACGTCGGTGCCCCGGATCCCTGCACCGGGGTCGGAGAACACCGCGTCACCCCCGATGATGCTGTCTTCGATGACGATGCCCGTGAGGCTGCTGACATTTGTACCGACGTGAATCGTCCCGCCTCCGTCGTCTCCGGGGAGTACCCCTCCAAAGCCGAAGATCGCAAGAGCACGCACGGTCACGTCGCTGGCCTGGATGTCGATCCCCGTCGTACTGAGGGTGGCTCGATCGTTCTGGATCTCGAGCTCTGGTGCCGCGACACCCGCGAGGGTGGCTTCATCACCCGTGCTTGGAACTCCGTCTGGTCCGATGCCGACTGATCCGACATACCCGAGGGTTCCGAAGTTCGTTTCGCGTTGGGTCACACCGTCCGCGAGTTGGTAGGCCGTTCCGTCAACGGTGGTCGAATCGTCCGCGATGGCAGGTAGCGGGGAACCGACAGAGACTTCCCACCAGTTGCCCCCGAGGTCGTTAGGTGGAATTGCGGGAACGAATCGCATTGCATTCGCGCTGGTCATCGTGGTGGCGTTCGTGAGGAAGTTGCGCAGCGTTCCCTGGGAGAGCGCATCGATGGACCGGGTGACGACATTGAAGCTGAACCCGAAGTCGACGTCTCCTCGAGTGATGTTGACAAGTGCCAGATGTTCGGCATTCACCGCGATGTTGTTGCCGTCGACCACGTCACCCCGATAGCCGCCGTAGCAACTGCGGGCGGACACCAAGACGGTGAACGTCTCAGGCGAATCGCCGTTGGTGCACAGCCCTCCGGCCGGCCCGTACGTCTGCTCTGCGTCAATCGCCGAGCCAACTGACGGATTCACATCTCTCGAATCGACCACCACCCAGTGGTCGACCGCCGTCGCCAGGACCAAGGAGTAGGCGCCACTCGCGTCGGTGACGTCGTCGGTGACCCAGGTGTCGGCTCCGTCGGGTATGCCGTTGCCGTCGTCCAGGTAGAGGGCGACCCTGACTCCGATGACTCCGGGGTTGTTGGGTGAGCCGACCCCGCCATCGGCGAGGCCATCGCCGGCGATGTCCTCGAAGACCACACCGGATACCGTTTCGAGTGCTCGGACTTCGGAGGGTCCGACAATGGTCACGGGGCCGACGGCGAGGACGAACGCTGCGATCAGCGACACCACGCGACGCCGAGACCGAGGGACCAATGCACGAGTGAAGGTCATGGAGGCGACCTACACCCTTTCTGGTTCTGCCGGTTCAGCCCGTCGGGAGTGACCGTAGGCGAGGCTGTCGACGGCAGATTCCGAGGCAATCGGCACCGTCACCTGGAACTTGGTCCAGCCGTCCTCGCGGACGTATTTCGCGGTCCCGCCCATACCTTCGGCGAGAGCCTTGACGATCGAGAGACCGAGACCAACCCCTCCTGAGGTGACACGGACAGAAGTCCCCTGATGGACGAATCGTTCGAACAGTCGACCAACCAGTTCTTCTGGGACGCCGTTGCCGTTGTCCTCGATGCTCCAGACGTACCAGTTGGTGTCAGCTCGGCCGATGACCCGCACTTGTTCACCGCCGTACTTACGGGCGTTGGAGATGAGGTTGCGGATCAGCTGCCTCTGGCGGACCCGGTCGGCTCGCACGATGGTCGGTTCCACATCGACCACGACTGGTCGGTCGGCCTTGTCGAAAGGTCGGACGATGTCGGCGACCTCGTCTTCTACTTCGAGGAACTCGGGATGGAAGGCCATCGCGCCGGCATCGATGCGAGCACTTGCCAGAAGATCTTCGACCATGCGAGCGAGGTCGTTCGACTCGTCCGTGACGAGATCGATCAGTTCGAGGGTCGCGGGTGGATTGCTGTCGTCTTCGGCGATGAGCTGAGATATGCCGTAGATCGAGGTGAGAGGCGTGCGCAGCTCATGCGAGACGCTCGCAACAAACTCGTCGCGCGTCTTCCCAACCGCACGCTCCGTGTCGAGCCTCAGCTGCAACTCGGTCTGGCGCTGCTGACGGCGGGCAAGCTCGCGGAACACGAGGATGACCGCAAGCGGGATGATGAGAGCGACGAGGAAGCGGGCAACGTCGCCCAGGCGGGCCATGAAGTCGTCAGACTCGAACACCGCATTGAACTGTCGGGAGCGTTCGGCAAGGAGAGCGCTGCTCAACGCGTCGTACCGCGGTTCCAGTTCGTCACGCGTCAGGGCGCTGGCTGCTTCCGGTTCGCCCGCGGCAACGAGATCGAGAACGGAGCGGCCGGTCGAAACGTACTCTCCAATCAGGCCCGCAACGTCTACACCTTCGAAGCCGCCGGCTGCCAACACGTCGACTGTCCCGTTCTCCATCGTGTCGAGGCTGTCCGCCGCGTCGCCGGTTGACTGGGTCAGCGCAGCAGCGGTGTCCAGTCGGAGATCGGATTGGATCGTGGCGAAGTGAACGGCGAAACCGATTTGTGCGTGTGCCGCGACGTTCACCAACACGGTTTCGTGTGCAACGTGAAGGCGCTGGGCCGCGTTCGTGATGTTGCGGCTGCCAGCCGAGACCGTGAACACGGAAACGGCGATGATGAGGAGCGCCACGCCAATAGCCGTGGTGATGAACCATGACCGTCGCGCGCCTGAGCGCTTTGTGGGATTTCCTATGGACCGCATGGGTTTTCATCGGTCACCGGATCGGGTCCATTGAGACCTATCGGCAGAGGCGAAGTAGTTTCAAGAATCAGTGCTGGGAGGCAGGGTCGACGTGTCCATGAAGCCAAGGGCGCGGTTGGTGAACGAGGTACTCGACGTTGGATCTCGCCCGGATCGTCGTTCTCGCTTACCGCGACAAAATCGTCTCTTGGTGTTCGGTGAGTCCAAGCCCTGGCTCGAGCGTCCGGCCGTGTGGTGAGACGCCTTCACGTCGCTCGGTCATCAACCAGGTGAAGCGCCGACATGCTCTTGGCGACGGTGGTCAGATCTCATCCTGCTCGAGGCAGAGGCGGCGAACTTCCACGCAAGTCTCGCCATGCAAGACACCTTCAACCTCTACTTGAGGGAGAGTCCCTTCGGCACGTATCTCGGTCCTCGTTCCCCGATCGAATCTTGCCCTGCTCGGGTATAGGCTGCACGGCCATGGACAACACCCCGGCCATCGTTGCGGTCGAAGACACCGGTATCGCCCATCAAGTGGTGCACTACGGGCGGGCACGAACGGTCGAAGAGAGTGCCGAACTCCAGGGCATCGAAACCGCAGCCATGGTGAAAACTCTGGTGGTCAGACGATCTGAGAACGACTTCCTGTTTGTACTGGTCTCTGGTGATCGCTCTATCGATTGGGCGAAACTGAGAGGGCACTTGGGCGTCTCGAGAATCTCATTGCCGGATGCGGAAGAAGCCAAGGCAGTCACCGGATACGAGCGGGGAACCATCACGCCGTTCGGCTCCTCGACTCAGTGGCCAATCGTGATGGATGAACGGTTGTCTGGCAGCATCGCCATCGGCGCAGGAGCCCATGGCGTATCGATCCACATAGACGCAGACGACCTGGCGAGACACTTCAACGCGGACCGCGCCGACGTGACGAAGTAGTCGTCACCCACGGTGGACCGTCTCGTCGACCGTGCCTAATCGCACCACATGGGTTGAATCAAGCACGCTCGACGACAACGCAAGCCGCTCAGCCCACCAGCTCTGCCAACAGTGACTCGACCCGTGCCTTGATGTCGTCTCTCACACCTCGGACCACCTCGAGCGGTTGGCCGTTGGGATCGGTCAACTCCCAATCGAGGTATCGCTTGCCGGGATACACGGGACACACGTCACCGCACCCCATCGTCACCACGACGTCGGCACTCAGCGCCTGCTGCTCAGTCCAGCCGGCAGGCGATTCATCGGAGATGTCGATGCCGACTTCCTCCATCACGGCAACGGCTTCTGGATGCACGGACTCGCCAGGCGCCGACCCACCTGAATACACCGTCACCGCATCGCCGCCGAGGTTCCGCATCCACGCTGCAGCCATCTGCGAGCGGCCGGCGTTCTTGACGCACAGGAACAGCACTGCCGGTCGATCACTCATGAGGAGCATCGTACCGTTCGGTAGCCTGCCTGGATGTCGCAAACGATTCGACTCCCTTCCCAGTGTCTCGTGGTGCTGATCGGACCGTCCGGGTCCGGCAAGACCACATGGGCCGACGCCAACTTTCGCGCCAACCAAGTGGTGTCGTCGGACCGTCTTCGTGCCGCAGTTGGCGTATCGGAGTTCGATCAGCGCGCCAGCGCAGATGCCTTCGCCGTGTTGGACGAGATCGTCGCGCGACGCCTCAAACGCAAGTTGCTGACCGTTGTGGACACACTCGGGATCAACGACGACACCAGAGCAGGGTTCGTCGAACTGGCCAGACGCAACGACCTGCCCGTGTATGCAATCACGTTCGATACGGATGCCAAGGTCTGCCGCGAACGCAACAAACAGAGGGCTCGTCCTGTGCCTGCCAAGGTGCTCACCAGTCAGCTCGCATCCTTCGAAAGAGTGCAAGCGTCGCTCCCTGAAGAGGGCTTCGACGGCGTGTTCGAGGCGGGCACAATCGAGATCGTGACCCCCGCGCACTTGAGTGCGAAGGACGCCGCCGATCGACAGCGGGAGAACCCCATGAGCCTCGACTTCGGCCTCGTCGTGTCGCACTTCGACTGGCCTGGAGGAACCGAGGAACTCGCCAAGCGACTGGCCGATGTCGCACAGCGAGCCGAGCGGGCGGGCTTCACCAGCCTCTGGGTGATGGACCACTTTCGGCAGATTCCGCAGATCGGTCGGGAGTGGGAACCGATGCTCGAGAGCTACACCACACTGGCGTATCTCGCAGGCCGCACCGAGAAGATCCGTCTCGGCGCCCTCGTCACCGGCATCGGGTATCGCAACCCGGCCCACCTTGGCAAGATCATCGGGACTCTTGACGTCCTCAGCGGGGGCCGGGCGATGTGTGGCCTCGGAATCGGTTGGTTCGAGAAAGAGGCAACCGCATACGGATGGGATTGGCTGCCGACCTCGCAACGGTACGACCTGCTCGAAGACAGTGTTCAGATCATGCGGGCGCTGTGGGGCAAAGGCGCACCCGCCTACCAAGGCAAAGTCCACTCGGTTCCCGAAGCGCTGTCGTACCCGCGGCCGATTCAAGAGCACATCCCGATCCTCATCGGAGGCGGTGGGGAGAAGAAGACCCTTCGACTTGCGGCGAAGCACGCGGACTGGTGCAACCTGATGGGCGATCCCGAGACCGTCAAGCACAAACTCGGCGTCCTCGCTGATCACTGTCGCGATCTCGATCGGGACCCGACCGAGATTCGGGCGTCGATCCTGACAAATCTGCTGATTGCCGCCGACCGTGCAGCCGTGGATCAACTCGTCGAGCAAAGGCGTCCGGAGTCGCGATCGGCTCACGACTTCGCTCGGGAGCACAATGCAGGCACGGTTGACGATCACATCGGGCGATTCCGTGAATACGCCGAGGCGGGAGTCGAGACGGTCATCGTCGGAATGCCTGACTTGGGAACAGGTGTGGGGGTCGAGGTGTTCGGCGAAGTGATCAACGCCTTCAGCTGACAGCGTAGGAATGCCGATGACCTAGCCTGAGGTCACAACGCGGGTCAGGAGTCCACTATGTCGAGCGAGTCACCCACAGGGTCCGATTTGGAGGCCATCCAGGGGATGGGCTGGGAGTCGTACCCGTACGGCTGCCTTGGCTTGCTCCGTCGAAACGAAGTCTCGGGCAAGGTGCTTTGGTCGTGGCTGGTTCTCATTCCGTGGGCCAAGGACGGTGGCAAACCATGGATCGACGGCACCGAACTCATGGATCCCCCGCTCGCCACCGAGAAGGCCGAAGCGGAAAAAGTGAAACTCAAGATCCGCAAGATTCTCGACGATCGCTACGGCGATTCGATCGGCGAAAGCGCTGTCGACGCGTTCCTCGAACAGCTTCGCGAAGGCAGCTGAGCGGGCACCGCCGACCAATCGAGCCGCTCGATCCGATGGCTACGCTTCGGCACACCACCGAGCACCGGAGCGGATGATGAACAGTCTCAATGACATCGCCAATGCGATAGTTGCGCCGGGCAAGGGCATCCTCGCAGCAGATGAATCGACCCCCACAATCGCGAAGCGGTTCGAATCCATCGGCGTCGAGAACACCGAAGACCACCGTCGCGCCTATCGCGAGTTGCTGTTCACCACCGAGGGGGCCGAGGACTACATCGGCGGAGTCATCCTTTTCGACGAGACGATTCGTCAGTCCGCGTCAGATGGGACCCCGTTTGCGGAACTGCTCACCTCAAAAGGCATCGTGCCTGGCATCAAGGTCGACAAGGGAGTGACGCTGCTGCCGTTCTCGGAAGAGGAGACCGTGACCGAAGGCCTCGACGGGCTACGCGGTCGGCTCGATGAGTACTACGAACTCGGCGCTCGGTTCGCAAAGTGGCGGGCTGTGATCACCATCGGAGAAGACATCCCGACGTGGCTGTGCATCCACGCCAACGCGCATGCCTTGGCTCGGTACGCGGCGATGTGTCAGGAAGCCGGCATGGTTCCGATCGTCGAACCGGAAGTGTTGATGGACGGCGACCACAGCATCGACCAGTGCTACGACGTGACCCACGCCATCTTGGACGAGACGTTCAAGGAGCTTCGGCTGGCGAATGTCGACCTCGGTGGAATCATTCTGAAACCCAACATGGTCATTTCAGGAGCTGATGCGCCGGAACAGGCGGACGCGCAGGAGATCGCAGAGATGACGCTGGCCTGTTTCTACGAGACGGTGCCTGCGGCCGTCCCCGGAGTCGCCTTTCTGTCCGGCGGCCAGACCGAGCAAGAATCCACCGCCAACCTCAACGCGATCAACGCTCTCGGACCGCATCCGTGGGAGGTCTCGTTCTCCTACGGAAGAGCGCTGCAAGCCTCGGCGCTACGAGCGTGGGGCGGAGTCGCAGAGAACGTCGGCGAAGCACAAGCGGCGTATCTCCACCGAGCCAAGATGAACGGCCTCGCTCACAACGGCGCGTATGACGCCGACATGGAAGAGACCGACTGACCACTGGGCGAACCAGGCTCAGGGAGAGTCAGGTCAGGCTGCTGCGTATGGCGCCACCCAGCGGTAGGTCACCATCCAGTGCGTTGCGCTGGCCACGATCACGAGGATGTGGAATACCTCGTGATAACTGAATACGCGGGGCCACAGCCGGGGTCTCTGAGTGACCATCATCACCATGCCGATGGTGTAGACGAGTCCACCTGCGGCGATGCCAAGGACGGCGCCCATCCCGACCCGCTGCGCCAGCGGGACGATGAGAAAGAGCCCGAGCCAACCGATGGTGGTGCTCAGCGCTATCGACGTTCCGGTCTTGGCGTTCTTCGCCAACGCCAAACGACCCATGCCGAATACTGCAAGTCCCCACACGACCGCCATCGTGGCGATTCCCCAGGGCCCGCCGAGCACGATGACCGCAATCGGCGTGAATGATCCGGCTACGAGCAGCAAGATCATCGAATGGTCCAACCGCTGCATGCGAGCCTTCCAAGCAGGTCGCCACGGCACCGCGTGGTAGAGAGAACTGGTCGTGAAGAGGGCAATGAGTGAAAGGCCGAATACGGACACGGCGAGACGGCCAGACAACGAATGTGCTCTCACGATCAACAGGATGGTGCCGGCGATCGAGGCGATCGCCGCACTGCCGTGGAGAAATCCGCGCACGGGATTTTCCATCTTTCCGAGCCTGGCCCTTGATTCCATCGTGGTCACCCTATCGGCTCGCGATGACTAGTACCTGACCGATGTTTCCGATTGGCCATCAACCCTCGATACCGGTGCCTGTATCGTCTGGCTTCATGACAGTTCGGAGGGACGACGAATTGGCGATCGCTGCCGCCGCCGGCGACGAGCCGGCGTTTCGAGAGATCATCGAGCGATACGCCACGTCGATCTACGACTTCGCCACACGAGCGTCTGGCGACTTTCGAACTGGGCTGACCACCACTCTCGCCGTCTTCGAAGAGGTGCCGGAACCCGGACCAAGCGTGCGTGCGGCACTGTTCCGCCGGGCTCGTGAGCTACTCGGCGAGCTATCAGAAGCGTCCGAGCGTTCGGCAGTTTGGGGGAATCTCCCTGATCGGCCTTGGCCCGAAGCCGAGGAAGTGACGGTCGCCGCTTCCGAGGCTCAACACGTTTGGGACGCCGCAAGGGGGTTGGATCTCAACACCTACATGACCTTCGACCTCGACACCCAGCGGGGATTGAGCCCTGAAGAACTGGCAACGGTGTTGGGCATCAGCAAGGGGCACGCAGCTACCGCGGCCGCTCGAGCCAGAGAGGCCGTGCGTACCGCATTGGCTACTCGGCTACTCATCGAGGGTGACGGCTGTGACGAGCTCGCGCCGCTCGTTGAATCGCCGCACCTCGTACAGAAACATCTCGTCGGCTGTAAGTCGTGTCAGGCGGCACGCGCCGGCCTGACTCTGCCGGGGATGACTCTGCCCGTGTTCGTCGAGCTGGAACCCCCCGCCAACTTCGTTGCTGAACTCGGTAGAGGCGCTGTCACTGCGCCATCTCCAAAGAAACGTCGCCGACCACGTTTGTTCATCGCGTCGATCGCAGTCGGGTTGTTCGCCCTCGTCGCGGCTGTGGCCGTGGCTGCGCCACTGATCTTGGACGACGACCAAACGAGTTCCACGGTCCCCAACTCGATCGCACCGACGCCTCCGCCGACCACAGCCGTTGCGCCACCGGAGACCTCGGCTCTGTCGGCGATCGGCTCGGCGTCGCCCGCGATCGCGACGACGAGCGTGCCGCAATCGACCACCACGAGTTTCCCATTCATCTCGTTTCCGTTTCCCGCGTCGCCGGCAACGGGCGCCGACACGACAACGGCGACAGTCACGACGACGCTGGCGACGACAACGACATCCCCGCCTCCTGGGACCCCGTCGACCACTGCCGTCACCACCTCGACAACGGCGGCGACCACCACGACCGTGGCAGTCGCCACGTCTACCACCCTTGGGCCAACAACGACCACGTCAACCACGGCCGTTCCGAACAATCCGCCAAGCCCGGTCATCGCGTGGCCGCTCGCCGACGCCAAGGTGTGTGAGGGTCGAGTGGTCAACTTCAGCGGCTCTGCGTCTGATCCCGATGGCCACGACATCGCGACCTACTCATGGACGTCATCGCTCGACGGAACCCTCGGCAGCGGATCATCTACCGCATCGGCCCTGTCGGTCGGAACCCACACCGTCACGTTCAGCGCAACTGACTCCGTCGGAGCGATCGGATCCACCTCGATCAGCCTCCAGGTGCAGCCATCGACCGCTCCTGCGTGCTGAGGATCGTGGCCTAGAATCGCCCTGAAAGGGGCACCGATGAATCTGCGCAGCCTCATTGCCAAGCCGCTCTACGGCGCATACGACCGCCGCCTGCTTCGCAACCTCGACCGAACGCTCTTGCCGCACCATGTCGGAGTCATCCACGACGGACACCGTCGATTTGCCAGAGCCGAGGGCCTCCCAGACTTCACCGCCGGCTACCGAATGGGAATGGCCAAGTTCGTCGAGTTCCTCCAATGGTGTGATGATCTCGAGATCCAAGCCGTCACCTGCTGGTTGCTCTCGGAGCAGAACCTCGAGCGGCCGGCCGAAGAACTGGCGCCCTACTTCGACGTGTTGATCGAGTTGTTCGAGCAGATTCCGAACGAGGCTGTTTCGGGCGACCTCAACGTCAGATTCATCGGAAGTCTCGATCTACTCCCTGGACCGCTCGTCGAGGCGGCGAAGCATCTGGAGGACCGGTGTTCCAGCGGATCGAGAAGGCTCACCATCGCGCTCGCCTACGGAGGTCGCCGCGAAATCGTCGATGCCACAAAGGATCTCGTGGCGAAGTTGGCGGCCGAAGGCGTTTCGGCAAGTGACATGGCTTCACACGTCGACGCCGACGCCATCGCATCCCATCTCTACACCGCTGACCTGCCGGACCCCGATCTGGTCATTCGAACCTCTGGGGAGGCCCGTTTGTCCGGGTTCTTGTTGTGGCAGTCGGCGTACGCAGAATACGTATTCGTCGACGTCTTCTGGCCGGCGTTCCGTCACATCGACTTTCTGCGTGCGATGCGTGATTACACGAGGCGCGAGCGACGCTTCGGCAAGTAGCGCGAGTCAGCGAGTCTGCATCTCGCGGGGTAGGTGCTCCGTGTCGTTGAACGACCGCAGGCTGAACGTGTGCGCACCGGCCAGCTCGATGGTCTTCGTTCGGGCCAACGATGCATGCCGGAGCAAGAGACGCTCCCATTCCCACGGCGTCGGCTGCAGATTCAGGAGATGCCCGAGCGCAACAGAGTTGGTTCCTCCATGGGCCACCACGAGAATGCGCTGTGTCGGGTCGTCGACGGTCCACAAGTGTTCCTCTTCGATCGACACGACCCCACGTTCGGCCAGGAGCTTGTCCATGGCAGTGACGATGCGATTGTGGAAATCTCGGAAGCTCTCACCGCCGGGCAGACCTTCCCACCACTCTTCTTCCGGGCGGCTCTGAGCGTCATGGAAGATCTTCTGCACCTCTTCCTCCGGTGCGCCTGCCCAATTGGGCATCTTGATCTCGACGATGTTCTCGATCGTGACCGGTTCGAGGCCGAGCGCTTCAGCGATCGGTGCCGCCGTCTGCTGTGATCGCCGAGCAGGCGAAACGATGATCTCGGTGAATCCCCGATCGTCGTGCGCCAGTCGTTCCGCAGCCAGCTTGGCTTGCTGATGCCCACGCTCGGTGAGGTAGGGGTCGAGCTGACTGAGTCCATCAACTGACCACGCGGGTTCGCCGTGCCGAATGAAAGTGAGATCCATGACGGAAAGCGTAGTAGCGACAGAAAACCTCCCTCGTCCGAGCCTGGGAGCGAGTCCGCCCTTGGGCCGAGGCGGAGTTTTGAGTTTCCGGGAGGCCGTCGGGAGACCCCTGAAGCACAACAGCCGCCCCTTAGCGGAGCGGCTGCCATTTAGTGCGGAAACTGAGGAGGCTTCCTGCCAGCAAGTATCGGCGGCTCGGCAGGTTTCTTGAGCGGTTACATTTCGGGGCGGGGACGGCAATTGACCCCAGACGAACTGAAGACCACCCAGAGGGGTGGTCTTGCAGTTCGGGCTTAGACGGGAGGTAGGAAGGCATCCTGTCTGAGAGTTGTATCGACCATCGGGAGACAATCTTGAACGATTCTTCGAGAAATTCTCGAGAAATTTTGATCGACCAATTGCGCGTGCGCGCGTTGCGTACCGATGGCCCGTTCACGTTGGCGTCCGGAGCGGTTTCCGACTGGTACCTCGATGCGCGACAGGTCACCTACGACGGCTCAGGGGCCGCCGTCGTCGGCGCCGCGGTCGCCGATGCCATCGATCCGACAGCCACTGCCGTTGGGGGACTCACCATGGGTGCAGACCCCATTGCGACCGCAACTGCCCTCGTCGCAGCCCAGCACGGCAGGCCCCTGAAATCGTTTTCGATCCGCAAAGAACCCAAGGGTCACGGGGTCGGCGGTCGTCTGGTGGGCCCCATCGCCGAAGGCGACCGTGTGGTGGTACTCGAAGACACGACGACAACGGGCGGATCGATGCTCCAGGCTGTCGATGAGTTGGAACGCAACGGCGTCGAAGTGATCCAAGTGCTGTCTTTGGTCGACCGCAGCGACGGGGTCGTAGCTGCAAGACTCGCCGAGCGCGGTCTGCCGTATGTGGCGCTCGTCGAACCACAAGATCTGGGGCTGAGCTCATGATGGCGAAACCCAAGTCACGTAATCGACCACTGTTCATGATGGTGGCCGGACTCATCCTCGCGTTCACTGCTGCAGATGTGCTTTGGCTCAACATCTTGTCGCAGCCACCCAAGGTGGATGACACCGGGAATCTGACCACGAGAGGCCGCAAGGAGCTCGTTCTCGATCGAGTCTGGGGAATTCTGCTGCTCACCGGCGGCATCGGGCTCATGTTCGGCGCTTTCGCCATCAAGCCTTCGCCTTATGCGGGCGTCACGTCCAGAGGTCTGCTTCTGCGAGTCGGTAAACCAGGAGAAGACCAGGTACTCGTCCCGTGGGAACACATCGAGGATCTCTCCGCCGCCGACGTCGAAGATGAACTGGGGCTTTCACCGACGTTGGTTGTAGAGGTTTCCGAAAAGGGTGACATCCCGGCGGTGCCGTGGCGGTCGCAATGGCACACTCCCAAGCGTTTGCTGGTAGACGCCACCGGGTGGGACGTCGACCCCAGTGCCATCGCGACTGCGGCCATTCCGCACTTGGAGGCCGCGCGCATCGAAGCTGCCGAGATCCCGCATTGGTCTGAAGGCATCCTGGATGGTGGCGGCAACCCTGGTGGTGCACCGAGCGGTCCTGACGAGAACGACGTCGATGTCTGAGCTGGCCCTCGGCGTCCACGTTCCCGGCGACCGGCCTCTCGCCGAGGCAGCAGATCGGGGCGCCGGTCTCATCCAGATGTTCGTCGGAGATCCACAGAGCTGGAAGAAGCCTGCTGCTCGTGCTGATGCCGACGATCTGGCGAAGACCGAGCTTCCCGTATACGTGCACGCCCCGTACCTGATCAACGTGGCTTCACCCAACAATCGCATCCGAATTCCGAGCCGGAAGAACCTGGTCACCGCCGCCGAAGCGGCGGTGAGTGTCGGGGCAACCGCGTTGATCGTGCACGGCGGCCACGTCGGCGACGACGAATCGATAGAGGTGGGGTTCGAGCGTTGGGCCAAGGCGCTCGACAACCTCACCGTCGACATCCAGGTGCTCATCGAGAACACCGCCGGCGGCGGAAACGCCGTGGTTCGAGACATTGCCAACTTCGCGCCGCTATGGGACGCCATCGGCAGCTACAACGTCGGAACCTGTCTGGACACGTGTCACGCCTGGGCAGCGGGACAGGACCTCGAGGGCTCGGTCGCTACGATCGTCGATGCTTGCGGAAGTGTCGATCTCGTGCATCTCAACGACTCACGTGATGGCTTCGACTCCCGACGCGACCGCCACGCGAACCTCGGTTCTGGCGAGATACCCGAGGGCTTGATGGCCGCGGTTGTCAGTGACGCGGGCGCGCCTATCGTGCTGGAAACTCCGGGGGGAGTGGACGACCACAGAGCTGACATCGACTGGGTGCACCGCCATTGTGGCCATTGACTAGTCATTTGTGGTCAAGTACTAGTCAGTGCATGCCGAAACCTGGCAGATGACGATGCGTGGAGAGTTTGTTGATTGATCCGACCCGAGAACCGGTGCTTCCGTCGCAGGGAGTGCAGCAGCAACTCGCCGCGCTCGGTGCGGTCGAGCTGGGCGCGGGCGATCTCAACGAGGTTCTCAGGGCGATCGCTGAGCTCGTGACGAACCAATTCGGAGCGATGGGCGCTGGGTTGGTGCTCGCTGACGAGGCTGATGGATCGATGGTGATAGCGGCGTCGACGATCGTCGATTCGAACGGGGACGAGGTCGAAGGCCCGGTCACCGACGACAACGGATTGAACCAATGGATCGTCGAAACAGGCCGCACGGTCGTCGCCGCGAGTCCCGCCGACATGCCGTTCGGAACGAGCCGAGTGGCGGTCCGCTGGGGTGTACGCGCGTTCATGGCCGTACCGATAACCCTGCGCGAGAAGCCCATGGGTGTGTTGCACGTATTCCATCGAGATCAACACGACTGGCAACCGGACGACTTGTTGTTTCTCGAAACCGTCGCTCGTCGTGCGGCAGTGGCGATAGACAACGCTCGGCTACTTCAAGAGACTCGTCGGGCTCGCGACCGGGCCGAGATGTTGTCGCGAATGGGACGCGCCCTCATCAATGCCACTTCCTATGCCGAACTGCTCGAGACGGCAGCCGGCGTCATCATCGAGACACTGCCGGCTGATCGGGTCCACATCATCACCATCGATCAGATCGTTCCCCGAGTGCTCGACCACCACATCGGTGGCGCAACCGAAGGAACTGTCGGCAGAGACAGCTACGAAGAACTCATGACCGGTCTCACTGGATGGGTGCTGCGCGAGGGGAAGGCGTTGCTGTCCCGCAAGGGTGTGCCTGACGAACGAGAGAGCTTGATGTTGCAGGAACGTCGACGCGCCAACAACGGAGGTTCGGTTCTCGTGGTGCCGCTTCGCTATCGCAGCCAGCTGCTCGGCACGCTCACCGCAACTCGGACCACCTCGGAGCCGGACTTCGAACCCGCCGATGTCGAGCTGGTCGAGTCGATGGCCAACCTCGTAGCGGTCGAGGTGGTGAAATCTCGCCTTCACGAATCGAACGAAGCAGCCGCGAACGAAGTGATGGCGCTGTATCAAGTTGCTCAGGCGCTCAACCGCGAAGGGGGTATCGAGGAGCTGATGCAGGGACTTTCGGAGTCTGTCGTCAGCGCACTCGGCGCCGATCGAGTGAGCCTCTATGTCACCGACGTGGAAAAGCAACGAGTGCTCTACTCGGCTCAGGCAGGGTCCGGTGAGCTTCCGCACGAAGACGAAATGGACTTTGACCAGTTCTCCGGTTCGATGTGCGGTTGGGTCCTGAGGAATCGAAGGAGCGCACTCGTGCCGCACGGGGCGCGCGATCCTCGCGAGAGCGACGCGGCGTTCGACCACCGCAGTCGGGCTGGCGAGGCATCGATGGTCGTTGTGCCGTTGTTTCACTCTGGTCGCCCACTTGGATCGTTGTGCGCATACAGCGCAGATGCCGATCACCAATTCGCCCAGCGCGATGTCACCCTGGCGTTCGCCATGGGCTCGCAGATGTCGATCGCACTGGCCAACGCGCTGCTTTTCGAGGAAACCCAGAGGTTGGCGATCACCGACGAGTTGACCGGCATTCACAACCGACGTCAGTTGTTCACGCTCGGAGAGCGAGAGCTGCGCGCCGCCCGACGGTATGGCCGACCATTGGCAGGAATCATGTTCGACCTCGACTACTTCAAGATCATCAACGATTCCCACGGACATGCAGTCGGTGACGAGGTGTTGGAAGAAGTGGTGAGACGTGCACGTAAGGAAGTGCGGGAAGTTGACGTGTTTGGTCGCTACGGCGGTGAGGAATTCGGCATGGTGTTGCCGGAGGCGGGACTGAGCAAGGCGATCGAGATCGGGGAACGGCTCAGGATCGTTGTTGCCGAGGAACCCATTCACACATCGGCCGGCCCCCTGGATGTGACGATCAGTGTGGGTGTTGCCGCCATCTCATCTGACATGCAGAACATCCAGGCACTGCTCGACAGGGCTGATGCTGCCATGTTTGCGGCAAAGCACAAGGGCAGGAACATCGTCCAAAGTGGCTGACCGAGTCGCCAGCTTGATTCAGTACGCTCCGCCGAGTTTGGTGTGGTCCCAAGTGATCGTTCGCTCTGGTTCGACGATGACTGCGGTGTTCTTGTCGGCGTAGCGCCCGAAGGCTGCTTCCAACGCATCGCCTTCCAGGACCGTCGTGGTCTCGCCAACCAAGGCGTATCGAGCCGCCACCAGTCCGTAGATCCGCAGCACCTCGTTGCGGTCCCGAACCAGTCGACCGCGACCTTGAATCATGACGCCGCGGAGCTCTTCGTAGCGGTTCCCGGTTTCCAAGAGCACGGTGATCCGGGAGTCGCGCTCGAGGTTCACGATCTTCTGAGATTTGGAGAAGGACCGGAACACGATGTGCCCTCCATCTACCACGAACCACATGGGCGCAAGGTGCGGCCAACCTCGTGCATCGAGCGTTCCCACCTGCAGAGTCCGAGCAGATTCCAAGAACTCCGCAATCTCGACCTCGTTCATCGTGATGTCTTTGCGCGCCATGGCAGCAGCGTAGAGGCACTGGGTTCGGATTCCTCCCCGCCGACGGAGTCGGCGATTTACCGAGTTGTCGTGCGGTGATGCCCCCCTGCGGCCCAGGGCTGAAATGCGCTTTGCGATCTGAGTCCTGTTCGGCCTCTGATCGCTCCGCAAGGAGGTGCGCTCGTTGGGGAGGGGATGGATGCCTTTCTCCTCCCCCGTCGACGGAGGAGACGTTTGGGGTAGGAAGCGGCGCTAGCCGCGGAGGGGGCACAACGGGTGGAAGTCGATCGCGTTCGTTGGGTTCTGACGCGGCGACCGGGGAACGTTCCCGTACGGTGATGCCCCCTGCGGCCTAGGAGGCCGCGTCCCCCCAACACTCGCTGGCGCTCGCGAGGGGGACAGAGCAACGCTCGCTTCGCTTGCTGTGGGCGAGGTTCGGTTTCCTCCCCCGCCGACGTAGTCGGTGATTGGGGGAGGCCAGGAGGGGGCACAACGGGAGGAGATCGATCGCGTTCGTCGGGTGCAGTACGCGGCGATCGAGGGAGCCCTCGCGCGACAATGCCCCCCTGCGGCCTGGCGGCCGCTGTCGCCCAACACTCGCTGGCGCTCGCGAGGGGGACAGAGTTCCGCGCGTCGCTCCCCGCGAGTGGGACAGAGTTCCATGCGTCGCTCAGGGACGGGGGGTCGGATTCGGATTCCTCCCCCGCCGACGTAGTCGGTGATTGGGGGAGGCTAGGAGGGGGCACAACGGGAGGAGATCGATCGCGTTCGTCGGGTGCAGTACGCGGCGATCGAGGGAGCCCTCGCACGACAATGCCCCCCTGCGGCCTAGGAGGCCGCTGTCCCCCCAACACTCGCTGGCGCTCGCGAGGGGGACAGAGTTCCGCGCGTCGCTCCCCGCGAGTGGGACAGAGTTCCATGCGTCGC
>JABDJC010000188.1 GCA_013003395.1 Acidimicrobiia bacterium | reverse complement strand
GACATCGGCAAGATCGCGGTGTCGGCGAAAGTGCTTCAGCATCCGGGTCGCCTGGATGACGCCATGTGGAAAGAGATCCAGCTCCATCCTCAAGAGGGCGCTCAAGCCATCCTTGCTGCCGGGGGTCCCGGACATGAACTGGCAGCGACGATCGCCTTCGAGCATCACGCCCGGTTCGACGGCAGCGGTTATCCAGCCGTGGCCAGAAGGGCGAGGCCCCACCTGTTCAGCCGCCTGGTTGCCGTGTCAGACACCTACGACGCCATCACGACTCGTCGCTCGTATCGGCGTGCAGAAACCCCCAACCGGGCGCTCTCGGTGCTGTTGGGGCATATCGGAGGTTCCTACGACCCCGATCTCGTGCGTGCTTTCATCAAGATGATGGGCGTGTACCCACCAGGCTCTGTACTCGAGCTGCAGAGTGGCGTGACCGTGCTGGTCACTCACATGGAAGAAGAGCAGGAAATCGAGGCGCACGCAGTCATCGTGAAAGGTTCCGACGGTGTGGCACTATCATCTCCAGAGCCCGTGACTGTGCGGCTCGAAGACGTCGTGGCGCAGGTACTTCCCGAGGTCGCAGGCGTCGATCCGGCCGCCTTGCTCGAGAAGATCGCACAACACGTGAAGACCTGACTTTCGGTCTTTCGTCTCAACATTTCACCAGTTTCCCACCAGACCTAGGATGTAATTCATGTCGATGTTCACCAAAGTCCTTCGCGCCGGCGAAGGAAAACGGATGAAAGAGCTGCAACGAGTCGTCGACCGCGTCAACGCACTCGAGTCCACGATCGAAGCGCTCAGCGACTCTGAACTCCAGGCGAAGACGGACGAGTTCCGCGACCGTTTGGCCGCTGGAGAGACGCTCGAAGACATCGAGTCAGAAGCGTTCGCCGTCGTTCGTGAGGCGGCAAAACGAGTCCTCGGACAGCGCCACTATGACGTGCAGATTCTTGGGGCGGCGGCCATGCACCGCTCGATCATCGCCGAGATGCGGACGGGTGAGGGCAAGACCTTGGTCTCCACCATGCCTGCCTATCTGAACGCCCTTGAGGGCAAAGGCGTGCATGTGGTGACGGTCAACGACTATCTGGCTCGTCGCGACGCGGAATGGATGGGCTCGATCCACCGCTTCCTGGGTCTCTCGGTCGGTCTGATCCAGAGCGCGATGACCCCGGCTGAGCGCCGTCCGGCCTACGCCTCGGACATCACCCACGGAACCAACAATGAATTCGGCTTCGACTACCTCCGCGACAACATGGCCATGCGCCCGGCAGACATGGTGCAGCGGGGGCACAACTTTGCGATCGTCGACGAGGTCGATTCGATTCTCATCGACGAGGCCAGGACGCCGCTGATCATTTCGGGTCGCGTCGGCAACACCGGCAAGTGGTACACCGACTTCGCTCGGCTCGTCGAGCGACTCAAGCCTGACGTGCACTACGAAGTGGACGAAGGCAAGCGACAGGTCATCGCCACCGAAGAAGGCATCGCGCGAGTCGAAGACCTTCTCGGCATCGAGAACATGTATGACTTCGCCAACGTCGACCTCATCCATCACCTCGACGCCGCACTCAAGGCCAAGTCCTTGTTCAAGCGGGACGTCGACTACCTGCTCGACAACGGCGAAGTGAAGATCGTGGACGAGTTCACGGGCCGGGTGCTCGACGGGAGGCGCTACTCGGAGGGCCTGCACCAGGCAATCGAAGCCAAAGAGGGCGTCAAGATCATGGACGAGAACCAGACGCTCGCCACGATCACCCTGCAGAACTACTTCCGCCTCTACGACAAGTTGGCCGGGATGACCGGTACCGCGTTGACCGAAGAGGGCGAGTTCGCCCAGATCTACAACCTCTCTGTCATCGAGATCCCGACGAATCGTCCGATCGCTCGAATCGACCAGCCCGATCTCGTTTACGGCTCCGAGATGGCGAAGTACGAGGCGGTTGTCGAAGACCTGAAGGAGCGCGCCGAGCGGGGGCAGCCCGTTCTCGTTGGCACGATCTCGATCGAAAAGTCGGAGTTGTTGTCTTCGATGTTGAACCGTCAAGGCGTGAAGCACGAGGTGCTCAACGCCAAGCATCACGAACGTGAGGCCGCCATCATCGCCCAGGCGGGTCGGCCCGGAATGGTGACGGTTGCCACGAACATGGCCGGCCGTGGTGTCGACATCAAGCTCGGTGGCAGCGCTGAGGCGTTGGCTACCCAGGCGCTGCTCAAGCGTGGTCTGGACGAAAACAGTCCCGAGTGGGAAGAGGAGTACCCGAAGCTCCTCGACACCTTCGAGGCAGAACTGGAGGACGCGAGAACCCAGGTCGTCAACGCCGGCGGTCTGTATGTGCTCGGTACCGAGCGCCATGACTCTCGTCGCATCGACAACCAGCTCCGCGGTCGATCAGGTCGTCAAGGAGACCCTGGTGAGTCGCGGTTCTACCTGTCGCTCAAAGATGATCTGATGAGCCGCTTTCAGTCAGATCGCGTGGCGTCGATCATGCAACGACTCAAGATTCCTGAGGACGTTCCAATCGAGCACAAGATGGTCTCGAAATCCATCGAGCGTGCCCAGAACCAGGTCGAGGGTCAGAACTTCGAAGCTCGCAAGAACGTTCTGAAGTACGACGAGGTGATGAACACCCAACGCGAGATCATCTACAAGTGGCGTTCGCAGATCTTGGTGGGAGACGCCACCGACGAACTGGTCGGCGAGTGGCGTGACGAGGTCATCGAGGACGAAGTCCGACTGATGACCGATGCGGCGTCCGATCCGGCGGACTGGGATTGGGATGATCTTCTCACCCGGATGAAGTTGATCTACGACACCGAGCTCGAGAAGAAGTCGTTCGATCGACCCGACGATCTCGAAGCTCACACGGTGATCGAGCGATTCCAGGCGGAAGCCGATGCGGCGTATCAGCGACGCGAAGATGAGATCGGGGCTGAGCAGCTGCGGGCCATCGAACGCACCGTGGTGTTGTCGATCATCGACAACAAATGGCGCGAGCACCTTGCCGAGATGGACCATCTCCGTCAGGGGATCGGTCTGCGAGCGATGGGTCAACGTGACCCGCTGACGGAGTACCAGCGTGAGGGCTTCGACATGTTCTCGTTGCTCGTCGACTCCGTGAAGCACGACAGTCTGCGGTACCTGTTCCACGTCCAGGTGGTCGAGCAGAATCAAGAGGCGCAACGTCCGAAGATGATTCAGATGAACACGTCATCAGGGCCCGCAGTCAAGCGACCTGCAAAAGTCACTGACAAGGTCGGCCGGAACGCGGAGTGCCCTTGTGGGTCCGGCAAGAAGTACAAGAAGTGCCACGGCGCACCAGGGGCGCAACCGCTGGGAGCGTGACCGCGAAGCGCTGCGGGGTACGAAGGTACGGCTAGCCTCCGGTCTTCACTGTTGACACGAGGCTTGAACCCATGGACATCGATCCAACCGCGCTGATCAAGGAACTCCGCACCCGGCTCGCCGACGCCAGGAGGTTCCTTTGACGTCGAAGGACGCACCGCCAAGCTTGTCGAGCTGAGAGAAGCCGCGTCTTCTTCCGACCTGTGGGACGACCCAGACCGGGCGTTGTCCGTCACTCGAGAGTTGTCACGCCATGAAGGCGTGATCGCCAAGGTCGACGGTCTCGCCAGTCAGCTGGACGACGCAGAGCTGCTCCTCGAGATGGCCAAAGACGAGTCTGATGCATCTGCTACCGCTGAGGTCGTCACCGACTTGAAGGATGCGGAGGCGACACTTGCGCTGCTCGAGCGCGAGTCGCTCTATTTCGGGGACTACGACGACCGAACCGCCATCATGAGCATTCATGCCGGTGCAGGCGGCGTAGATGCCCAGGACTGGGCCGAGATGATGCTGCGGATGTACAGCCGGTACCTCGAGACCGCAGGTTTCGACATCGAGGTCGATGAGATCCAGCCCGGCGACGAGGCGGGCATCAAATCGGCCACGCTCACTGTCAAAGGCGAGTACCCGTACGCAACACTCGAAGGGGAGCGTGGGGTCCATCGCCTTGTGCGGATCAGCCCGTTCGATTCCGCCGCCCGTCGTCACACGTCGTTTGCCGGCGTGGACGTCGTTCCGGAAGTCGACATCGAGGAAGTCGAGATCAACCAAGACGACCTTCGAATCGACACGTTTCGATCGCAAGGCGCCGGCGGTCAGCACGTCAACGTCACCGATTCTGCAGTGCGAATCACCCACATGCCCAGTGGGATCGTCGTTTCGTGCCAGAACGAGCGGTCCCAGATTCAGAACCGGGCGCGAGCCATGGTCATCCTTGCGGCCCGTCTGGCCGAACTCGCCAGGCAGGAACAACTCGACCAGATCGATGAGATTCGTGGAGAGCAGACCGAAGCGGGATGGGGCCGACAGTTGCGCTCATACGTGCTTCAGCCGTATCAGATGATCAAGGACCTTCGCACCGGAGTCGAGGTCGGGAACGTCCAATCGGTACTCGACGGAGACCTCGACCAGTTCGTCGAGGCCTACTTGCATTGGCGTCGAGCAAGGCTCGAAGCCCAGGAGTAAACCCTCGAGACCTCCCGTGCGTTGACACTGCATGAAATACTTCACGCATCTCGTCATTGTTGGGTTGATCGCCACTGCCTGCTCCGCTGCAGGCCAGAGTCCGGGAACCGTCCCGCCAGCCACTGTCGTCAGTCCGACCAGCATGCCGCCGGTTGCGACAACCGACGCTCCGGATCCTCCGGTCACGACGACGTCAGCGCCCACCACGACCGCAGCTCCTGACAACGGTTGCGAACCCCTCTCGGGGGGTCTCGATGTGGGCACCAACGAAGTGGTGTTCTTCGCCAACTGTGACGGATCAGCTCATCCGGTAGTTCGCGAGGCAGGTGACACCGGTCTCGAGTCGGCGCTTCAGGCGTTGGTATCCGGACTCACTCAGGAGGAACGACACTCCGGCCTTCACACAGGCTTCGAAGAAGTGGCTGAACGAGCCGAAATCGACGTCGTCGCCAGTATCGACGACGGACTGGCAGAAATCGACTTCGTCATCGGCCAGAACCGCTGGCAGCCAGGCCAACGAGCGTCGACCTCGAGCCAGCTGCTGTCGTTCATCGACCCGATCTACGCCACGGTCTTCGCGTTCCCCGAGGTTGACGCTCTCGATTTGAGCACGATGTGCTGGGGAGAAGCCGATTGCTCCGGCACGCTCGAGCGGGAAGTTTGGGAAGCCACCGTCTTTCTGAACGACGGTCTCATCGTCAACGCCGGATGCGACGTCCTCCTGGCGGTTTCGAGCCCCGAATGCAGGGTTGACGCAACAGCGTTCATTGACACAGCTGCCGTGGCGAACGTCGCCACCGACGACACCCTCAATCTGCGGGCAGGTCCTGGGGTGAACTACCTGGTCGTGGCTGAGGTCGGTCCATCGGATGACCTCCGGCTGTCGGATAGGTTCTTCGGCACCGAGGACGGAGCCGAGTGGCGCCTGGTGCAGACAGAATCTGGCGACATCGGATGGGTGAACGAGGCCTTCCTCGACGCCTGATCGAGAGGTTCCGGCAGAGGCATCGTCGACCGTGGTCGGCGGTGCCTCTTTTCAGTGCGCCACGAGTGTCGAAGCCGCGAAGGAGTATCAACGCGAGCTCGATCCCTGGGGCTGTTGATACTTGGGATAGTTACCACCGCTGGTATCCTGCTCCAGCTGGTAGGCGGAGTGGGCGGACAGAAATCCGGGCCGGGCCAACTGCCCGATCCGAAAGGTCGTAACAGCTCGATGATTCGTCTTCAGAATGTCACCAAGGTCTATAGCGGCGGCGTTGTCGCGCTCAAAGATGTCAGCATGGACATCGCCAAGGGTGAGTTCGTGTTTCTCGTCGGTCCTTCGGGATCTGGAAAGTCGACGATGATCCGCCTCATGATGCGTGAAGAGCGGCCCACGAACGGCGACATCCACGTTGCAGGCAAACACGCTTCGAAGCTGCCCGGATGGAAGATCCCTCACCTCCGCCGCTCGATCGGCACGGTTTTCCAGGACTTCAAGCTTCTTCCGAACAAGACGGTTTTCGAGAACGTTGCGTTCGCTCTCGAGGTGACTGGACGCCCGCGCAACGTCGTCGGACAGCAGGTCCCGCAGGTCCTCAAGCTGGTCGGGTTGTCCGCCAAGTCCGACCGCTATCCCCGCCAGCTCTCTGGTGGTGAGCAGCAACGCGTTTCGGTCGCTCGCGCATTCGTGAACCGTCCGTTGATCCTGCTCGCCGACGAGCCGACCGGGAACCTCGATCCGGCCACCTCGGTCGGCATCATGCGGATCCTGGACCGAATCAACCGCAGCGGAACCACCGTCGTCATGGCCACGCACGACCACGCCATCGTCGACGCGATGCAGCGACGGGTGGTCGAGCTCGACAGGGGTCGGGTCATGCGAGACCAAAGCCGCGGCGTTTATGAGAGCGCACGCGTCGAGCGGATCGCCACCACGGCCACCGCCGGTGAACCCGGGGTGGATCCGGTTCCTCCAGCCCATGTCATTCCAGCCGTCGACATGGCGCCAGACGTCGAGGTGCCAGAGGTGCCCTCGATGCTGGGAGATGTGTTGCCAGATCTCGGCGAGCCGACACCGGATCCGATCCCGGCGGCGGCACCGATCGGTGAAGCAGAGGCGGAAATGCTGGCAGAGGCTCCGCAAGACGCACCCCAGAACCCAGATGAAGCGGTGACGTGATGCGGATTCAGTACATCCTCGGAGAAGCATTCCGCAACATGGGCCGCAATGCTCTCGTCGTGCTCGGAGCCGTGCTTGCCGTGTTCATCACGATCGCCATCACGCTCGCAGCCCTCGTTGGCGGTGAAATCGTCCGCATCAACGTCCAAACATGGTCAGACGATGTGCGGGTCGTCGCCTTCCTTCGGGACGATCTCTCGTTCGAAGATCAACAGGCACTGCGCGACGCTGTCGAGGGATGGGAAGAAGTCGAGAGCGCCTTCATCTTCTCCAAGCTCGATGCGTTCGAAGAAGCACAACGGCTGCTGAAGGATCGTCCAACAGCGCTGCGAATCATCGAAGAAGA
>JABDJC010000062.1 GCA_013003395.1 Acidimicrobiia bacterium | reverse complement strand
CTGCCAAGTAGGCAGCGCCGCTTCGCTTTTTCGGCTTAAATACCGGCACCTTGGTCAGTACTTCTCAGAAATCCCCCAAAGCCGTTCGCCGTCCGTCTCGATTCAACTGGGTCGACATGTTCCTCATGGCGTTGCGGGTCGGTGCTGTGGTCTTCATCGCCGTCGGCTTGGTCGGAACGATCGTCAAGTTCATTGGCGGAGAGGGGCCAAGTCTCGAGGCGTGGCGCGACCTCATCGTCGGCGGTCTGGCGCAAGGGGCGGCCTACGGGCTGATCGCACTCGGCTACTCGATGGTCTACGGCGTGCTCGGGTTCATCAACTTTGCTCACGGCGAAGTGTTCATGAGCGGCGCCATGACCAGCTTCTTCATGTCGAGCTACTTCTTCGAGACCGGACTGTGGATCAACAACTTCGTGGTCGCACTCATTCTCGTGATCTTGTCGGCCACCTTGACTGCAACCGTTGTGGCGGTCCTCGTCGAAAAAATCGCCTACCGACCACTTCGCAACGCGCCCCGATTGATTCCGCTGATCACGTCGATTGGCGTTTCGTTCTTCCTGCAGTACAGCGCCGCCTTCTTGTTCGGAGTCTCGAACAAGAGCGTTCCGCAGCCGCCGGCGTGGCTGTTGGCGAAGGTCGACCTGTTCGGACTCGGTTGGCTTCGTCTCGAGGCGACCAAGCTGTTGGTGATCGGCATTGCCGTCGTATCGATGCTCGCCCTGTACGCCTTCGTCGAGAAGACCCGAACCGGCAGATCCATGCGTGCGGTCGCTGAAGACAAAGAGATCGCAGCGTTGATGGGCATCAACGTGGACCGGACCATCGTCGCCACCTTCGCTGTTGGCGGAGCGATGGCAGGCGTTGCGGGTTCGCTGTGGGCCCTGCTGTTCCGAGGCGTGTCGTTCGACACCGGCTTTCTGCCTGGCATCAAAGCGTTCACGGCAGCCGTGCTCGGCGGCATCGGAAACCTCGTCGGCGCCATGCTCGGTGGTGTGCTCCTGGGCCTGTTCGAGGGCGTCGGTCCGCTTCTGATTCTGGACGGCTGGGGGATTCCTGGTGTGTCGCAGCTCAAGGACGTGGTCGCGTTCTTCGCCCTCGTGTTGGTCCTCGTCTTCCGTCCGACCGGCCTACTCGGTGAGCGTCTGTCTGAGGACGAACGGGCATGACCAACGGCGTATTCGATCTTCGCAAGGTCATCAGAGCCGGTCTCATCGCCGGCCTTGTGATGATCTTCACGTCGGCGATAGGCATGGTCGAAGACTTCGACGGACGCCAGATCGTCGATCAACTCCTCAGCCTCGGGTTCTTGGCACTCTTCTGGTTCGTGCCTCGCGCCGGCTATTCAGTTGGCAGCGAAGAAGTGCTGGAAGGCATGGAGGCCCACGACAAATCGACAACCAATGTCGTTGCGGGCGCACTGGTTGGTCTCGTCGCAGGGCTGTCGCTGTCGGTCTTCGTGATCATCACCAACGCCTTGGATCTGCGTGACGTTTTCACTCGACTCAGCCCCAAGCTGGTGGCGGTCTTGACGTTCAGCGACAACGTTGCGGACCCGAACCTCGTGACCGGCATTCTGATCCTGATTGCGATCTCGGTCCTGCTCGGCGCCATCGGTGGCGCGCTGCACCTGGTGAGCGACAGGCTGCGAAAGCAGATCGTATGGGCAGTCTTGGGTGTGGTCGTTGCTGCGTTGTTGGAAGACGTGTTCGCCCAGATCCTCCGAACATTTGGTCTCACCTCCGTTGTGCGCAGCGTCTATCGCAACGGCGCACTGCGGATCGCTCCTGCGGTGGTGGTGTCGGTGGCGTCCTTCTTCATTGCCGGCCGCAAGCAGCGTGGGGGTTCTGCGGTCCGCAAGTACCTGGCCGTTGCCGATCCCAAAGAGCGAACCAAACGATCGGTCATCGTCGCCGCAGTTGCGCTGGCGATCATCGCCGTTGCCCCGTGGGTGCTCGGAAGCTTGCTCTCGGAGATCCTGGCCACCACCGGCATCTTCTTGTTGATGGGTCTGGGGCTGAACATCGTCGTCGGATTCGCCGGTCTGCTCGACCTCGGATACGTGGCGTTCTTCGCCGTCGGGGCGTACACCTCTGCCATCCTGACGAGCCCCTTGTCGCCTTTCTGGTCGCCGGAGTGGCCGTGGTGGTACACGCTGCCGATCGTGGTCGTCGTGTCGATGCTCGCCGGACTGTTCGTGGGAACCCCGGTCATTCGATTGCGGGGCGATTACCTCGCGATCGTCACGCTCGGCTTCGGAGAAATCGTGCGCATCGTGTTCCTGTCCGACGCGGCGTCAGGCGTCTTTGGCGGCGCAGGCGGCATCCGCAACATTCCCGGCATTCCGCTTGGCTTCGACACCGTTTCGGGCAGCGATCCGCAGTACATCATGTACTTTGCCGCGGCGTTGGTGATCCTGGCGGCATGGGTGTCGTACGCCCTGCTCAACTCGCGCGTGGGTCGAGCGTGGACCGCAATGAGGGAAGACGAGTCGGTTGCCGAGGTGATGGGTATCAACACCGTCACGGCGAAGCTCTCGGCCTTCATCGTGGGAGCGGTGCTTGCTGGACTCGGCGGAGCGTTGTTCTCGGCGAAGCTCGGTTCGATCTTCCCGACCTCGTTCGAACTGCTGATCTCGATTGTCATTCTCGTCGTGGTCATCGTCGGCGGCATGGGCAACATCGTCGGCGTTGCCGCCGGTGCCGTCGTGTTGATCGGCGTTCTCGGTGGTCCTCGTCAACCGGGCCTCTTGCAGGAATTCGGCGAGTTCAAGCTGCTCATCTACGGCGTCATCCTCATCTACATGATGCTGAAGCGTCCCGAAGGTCTCATCCCGAACGTGCGTCGGTCACGTGAGCTTCATCACGACGAGATGTCCCAGGACGCGTGGCTCAAAGCCCAGTCTGAGTCTGACGACACAGAAGGAGCGACCGCCTGATGGCACTGCTCGAGATCACAGGAATGAAGAAGGCCTTTGGCGGCATCCAGGCCCTCGGCGGCGTCGACTTCCACATCGACGAAGGCGAAGTCGTTTCAGTCATCGGTCCCAACGGCGCCGGCAAGACGTCTTTCTTCAACGTCATCAGCGGGATGTTCAGCCCCGATGAAGGTCAGATCCTGTTCGATGGACTCGACATCGCCGGCCTCGAACCGTCACAGATCACGACGCTCGGGATTGCGAGAACCTTCCAGAACGTCCGCCTCTTTCCCAACATGTCGATTCTCGAAAACGTCATGGTGTCCCAGCATTGCCGTACGAGCCAGGGCATCTTCGGTGCGATCTTCCGTACGAAAGCGTTCAAGCAGGAAGAGGCCGAAATCGAAGAGCGGGCGAAAGAGATCCTCGCCTTCTTCGGAACTCGCCTCGTCGGCTACCGCTACGACCAGGCTGCCTTCGTGCTGTCATACGCCAACCGGCGTCGACTCGAGATCGCAAGGGCGATGGCCACGCAGCCGCAGTTGCTGCTGCTCGACGAACCGACCGCCGGCATGAATCCGCGGGAGACGGTCGAGTTGACTGAACTGATCAGCAAGCTGCGGTCGGAGCGGGGTTTCACGATCGTTGTCATCGAACACGACATGAAGGTGGTCCGCGACATCTCGGACCGCGTGGTCGTGCTCGACCACGGAGTGAAGCTGACCGAAGGCACCTACGAAGAGGTGTCGACCAACGAAGACGTCATCGAGGCGTACCTCGGAAGGCCGGCAGACACCGCATGAGCACTCCTGAAGTCGTCCTCGAATTCAGAAACGTCAACACGCACTACGGACCGGTGCACGTGCTCAAAGACGTCAACATCAGCATCGGTGCGGGCCAGATGGTCTGCCTGCTCGGCGGCAACGCCTCGGGCAAGACCACGACGTTGAAGACCATTCTCGGCATGGTTGTCCCGACGACCGGTGAAGTGGTGCTCGACGGTCAGGTCATCTCGGGTCTACCGACAGCGGAGATCGTCGGTCGTGGGATCTCGATGGTTCCTGAGAATCGTCGCCTTTTCAAGCGCATGACGGTCAGAGAGAACCTCGAGATCGGCGCGTACCTGCGGCCGGACGCCAACCTGGAGGCCGACTACGAGCACATCTTCTCGATGTTTCCGCGTGTCAAGGAACGGCTCAACCAGAAGGCTGGAACGCTGTCCGGCGGTGAACAGCAGATGGTGGCGGTGGGACGTGCGCTGATGGCACACCCGAAGGTGCTGTTGATGGATGAGCCTTCGATGGGTCTGGCGCCGCTGCTCGTTGCTCAGAACTTCGAGATCATCCGTCAGATCAACGAGGCAGGGACCACCGTCTTCGTCGTCGAGCAGAACGCCAACATGGCGCTTTCGATCGCCGACCACGGGTACGTGTTGCAGACGGGTCAGATCGTCTTGTCAGACACCGCCGACGCGTTGCTCGCCAATCCGCAGATGCGAGAGGCCTACCTCGGTGAGGTCGGCGGCCCCTAGGACTCCGTGGCGATTCGGATCTCGAACGGTGCGAGGTCGTCTGTGCCGCGATGCGTGCTGAACACCGTCTTGCCGTCTGGGAGGTCGCGTCGCTGCGCCTCCGCACTCATGTTGATGGCAACCCACAGAGCGTCATCACCGACGTCACGCCGAAACAACAGCACCGCGTCGTCTGCCCAGAGAATCTCTTGGTCACCGACCTGCAAGGCAGGATGCGTCCGCCGAACTTGTAGGAGACGGCGATAGAACTCGAGCAGCGAGTCGGTTCGACCGGTCTGATCGGCGACGTTGACCCCTGTGTCGGCATTCGGATTGACGGGTAACCACGTCGGCACGCCCTCGGGCGAGAATCCTCCGTTTGGGCCACTTGACCACTGCATCGGCGTTCGGCACTTGTCTCGGCCGAATTGCGCAGCCTCACGTAGAAGCCTTTCTGGCGGCAGTTTGCCTTGGGCCTCGTGGTGAAACCAGATGCTGATGGGATCGAGGAACCGGCTCGGGTCGGACAGGTAGTAGTCGGTCATCCCGATCTCTTCGCCGTAGTACAGCGACGGCGTGCCCTTGAGCAGAAGCACCACTGCCGCGGAGATACGGGCCAGTTCATCGTCGTGCACACCATCACCCATGTTGGTCTTCACCCGAGACACGTCGTGATTCCCCAAGGTGTTGCACGGCCACGCTCCGGGCGGCAGCGCACCGAATCGTTCGCGTTGATTCGCCAGGATGTGTTGTGGCGTCAGCACCTCGGTGTGCAGCAACGGGAAGTTGAAGTTGAGATGGAGCTCATCGTCGCCTGTGCCGTAGTAGTCGACACTCCATGTCTCGCCGACCAGAACTCGATCGTCGTATTCGTCAATCACCCGGCGGAGCTCTTTCATGAGATCGTGCGTCTCGGGCAGTTCGGTCTGATGGCGAAACATCGCCTCGAGATCTTCGTCGATGTTGTAGCGCTCCGTGTCGCCCGCATCATGAGCGGTGCTGCGACGCCGCAACTCGAGGAGGCTCTCGGACACGTCGTGGTCGGGGAGCGCCGGGTCTTCGTAGATCGTTCCGATTGCGTCGAGTCTGAATCCGTCGACGCCCTTGTCGAGCCAGAACCGGACCGCATCGAACATGGCCTCCTTGACCTCAGGGTTGCGCCAATTGAGATCCGGCTGTTCCGGGACGAAGAAGTGGTAGTACCACTGGTCCGTCTCCTCGTCGTGGCGCCAAGCCGGTCCACCGAACGTGGACTGCCAGTTGTTGGGCGGACCCCCGTCGCGCCCGTCGTGCCAGACGTACCAATCGCGTTTGGGATTGTCTCGTGACGACCGCGACTCGACAAACCAGGGGTGCTGGTCCGAGGTGTGATTGAGGACCAGGTCGAGGACGATCTTCAGGCCACGATCGTGAGCCGCAGCCAACAGCTCCCTGAAATCGTCGAGGGTTCCGTAGTCAGGATGGACGTCCGTGTAATCGGCGACGTCATATCCCCAGTCCTTGTTCGGAGAAGGGAAGTGAGGAGATAGCCAAACCGCATCGACTCCGAGGTCGACGAGGTGATCGAGCTTGCCGGTGATGCCATGAAGGTCCCCGATGCCATCTTCGTTGCTGTCGGCGAAACTCCGCGGATAGATCTGATAGAAGACAGCCGACTGCCACCACTTGGACATGAGGGGACGCTAGTAGCGCGATGTCGGGCATGCATGACACCCATACCCGAAACGCTCGTCGCGGACGCCGGCCAAGCGCGAGTATTGGGTCATGCCATACATCCAACTCAACTCTGGCCGGTTTCACTACCGAGAACGCGGCTCCGGGCCGCTTGCCGTATTCGTCCACGGGTTCCCGCTCGATTCGACCATGTGGCTCGACCAACTGCGAGGGCTCAGCGACGTGCGTCGTTGTGTGGCGATCGACCTCGCCGGTAGCGGCCGTTCCGATCCGATTGCGGACGAGGCGCTCACGATGGAGCGACACGCCGGCGATGTCGCCGATCTCATCGAGTCGCTGGGCGAAGTCCAAGCCGACGTCATCGCTCTCTCGATGGGTGGGTACGTTGCGTTGGCTTTGTGGGAATACCACCATCCGCTGGTTCGATCGCTGGCATTGGTCGACACCAGGGCGGGCGCCGACAACGACGCGGGGCGAGCCAAACGCGACGTGATGGCGATCAAGACGCTGGTCCAAGGTCGACAACAACTCGGGCACGACATGGTCGGCGCCCTCCTCGGTCCGGAGGCGAAATTGCAGGCCAAGGCCCGGCTGCGGTCCATGATCGAAGCTACGCCGTACGAAACCATCGTGGCGTCGATCGAAGGGATGAAACAGCGACCTGACAGGACTGCAGTTCTGTCGACCATCACTGTTCCGACCGTAGTGGTAGTGGGAGAACACGATGCGGTTACGCCACCAGCTGAAGCCGAAGCCATGGCGACGACGATCAACAACGCAAAGCTCGAAGTCGTGCGTGGCGCCGGTCACATGTCGCCGATCGAACAGCCAGCAGCCGTGGGTGCCATTCTCGGGGCACACTTCGCGCAAGTGGACACGCCCGACGCTGGGTAGTTGCGCGAACACTCTGCTGCACCGTACGCTCGCCTTCGTGGTGGAGGTCCGTTGATCAAGAACGACAAGAAGACCATCTTCAGCTGGGCCCTCTATGACTGGGCCAACTCGGCGTACGCAACGACCTCTGGAGCCATCGTGGCTCCGTTCTTCACAGGAGAGATCGTCCCTGAGGACGGTTTCGCCGGTCTCTCGGGGGAAGTGATCTGGTCGTTGGTCGTCTCGTTCGGGGCATTTCTGTTGTTCCTGGCGATGCCCATCCTGGGCGCAGCTGCGGACTTTGCCGCGTCCAAGCGCACATTTCTGCGCTTCTTCGCAACGCTTGGCGCAGTGTTCACGATGCTCGTGCCGTTTGTCCCAGCAGGGGCGGTGCCACTATTCCTTTTGATCTTCGTGATCAGCCAGATCGGCTTCGTCGCAGCCAACGTCTTCTACGACGGGTTCCTGCCGAGCATCTCCACGGACGACACGATCGATCAGGTCTCATCCAAGGGCTTCGCGCTCGGCTACATCGGCGGAGGGCTCTACGTGCTCATCGCATTTGTGTTGATCATCCTGGCGGACATGGACGTCATCGCGATGGACTTGTCCACCGCAACTCGCATCGGAATCTTCGGCGCCGGGGTGTGGTGGATTGCCTTCACGACCTGGTCGCTGCGAGGGCTCCCGGAGATCGGCGAGGCAGAACCGATCCCGCCGGAATACCAGGGATCGAGCGCCCTCGTCTCGTACATGAAGATCGGCTTCGGCCGGACAGTGGCCACCGGCCGCAAGCTTTTCGGTTTCAAGGAGATCCTGCTCTTCGTGGTGGCGTTCATGTTCTACAACGACGCAACGCAGACGGTCATCAACATTTCGGGGGCATATCCGAGGAAACGCTTGGTCTCGGCATCACCGAGATCATCGTGGCGTTCCTCATCGTCCAGTTCGTTGCGTTCGGTGGCGCATTCGCCTTCGGATCGATCGCCCACCGCATCGGTGCGAAGCCGGCAATCATGGTCTCACTGGTCATCTGGAGCCTGCTTGCGGTAGCTGCCTTCTTCCTGCCGGAAGGTGAGGCGCTGCCGTTCTATGGACTTGCGGTCTTCGTCGGGTTCGTTCTCGGTGGGGTACAGGCGTTGAGCCGCAGTTTGTACGGCACGATGATTCCCGAAGAGGCTTCGGCGGAGTTCTACGGGTTCTTCTCGGTGTTCGCCAAGTTCTCGGCCATCTGGGGACCGTTGGTGTTTGCCCTGGTCGGCGCCATCACCGGCTCCGGCCGGCCGGCGATTCTGTCGGTCGTGGTGTTCTTCGTAGTCGGCATGGTGCTACTCGGTCGAGTTGACGTCGAGGCGGCGCGGGCTTCCAAAGACCGCTGGGAGTTCCACGGTGCCGAAGCGGTCGACAAGGCCTCTCTGTAACCGCCGAGCGGCGGTAGCTTGTGGCGATGCGTCTCTCATCACTCCTGCTGGTGGTCCTCGTGGCATGCAGTTCCGCGACGGCTCCGGTGACCATCACTTCGACAACCGTCGCTGATGAGCCTGCGGTCTCCGTCCCCGTCGTGACGTCTGATGAACCGGTCACCGTCACAACGGTTGCCGCCGCCGACACGACAACCAGCGCTCCGTCGGAGAGTGGCGAACCGGTCGTTGAAGGCCCGTTCGAGCC
>JABDJC010000136.1 GCA_013003395.1 Acidimicrobiia bacterium | reverse complement strand
CTTTCCCGATGCGTCGACTGGTCGGTTTCTGGGGCGCTTTCGTCATCCTGACGGCGCTCGTCGCTGCCGGTGTCCTCGTCGTGACGAAGACCACACTTCGAGAACTCGGTGGGGCAGTGGCGCAGGTGGGGCGCAGGATCTGGGCGTGGCGTCGCAAGCCTGTCGCAGTTGCTCCGAAGGTCGCCGCCACCGTCCGCAAGGTGAAGCCGACGACGCCCACGCTGAAGAAATCTGCTCCGGCAAACGGACCTGCGGCAACGAGTCGGGCACCGAAGCCGCCAAAGGCCAAGTCTCGTCCCAAGCCGCAGCCTCGGCCGAACACCGACGGCTACGAGTTGCCGCCTCTCGAGTTGCTGCATCTCGGCGAGGCCGAAGGCATCAACCGTCGCTCGCTCGAACAAACGGCTGCGGCTCTCGAGGACGCCCTCATCCAGCACGGCGTGGATGCGAAGCTCGTGCGAATCGTTCCGGGCCCCACGGTCACTCGCTACGAGATCGAACTCGCGCCTGGCGTGAAGGTCTCCAGAGTCACGAGTCTGTCGCATGACATCGCTTATGCGTTGGCATCCGCTGACGTTCGAATTCTCGCCCCGATACCGGGCAAGAGCGCCATCGGCATCGAAGTTCCCAACGCAAGGCGCAGAGTCATAACGCTGGGCGACATTCTTCGCAGTGATGTCGCTGCCAAGGAGAAGAACCCGGTTTCGATCGGCCTTGGCATGGACATCTCGGGCAAGGCGCTGATGTTGAACATCGACGAGTTGCCACACGTGCTCATCGCCGGCGCCACTGGCGCAGGAAAGTCGTCCTGTATCAATGCCATCGTCACCTCGATTCTCGCGAGAGCAACTCCGGAAGAAGTGCGGCTGATCCTCGTCGATCCGAAGCGAGTCGAACTCGGCCAATACAACGGCGTGCCGCACCTCATGACGCGGGTGATCACCAATCCGAAGAAAGCCGCAGAAGCCTTGCAGTGGGCCGTGGCGGAGATGGACCGACGGTACGAACTCCTGGCGGATGCCGGCGTGCGTGACATCGGGAGCTACCGGGAGAAGTGGGACGCCGGTGGCCTGGACGAGGAGTCTTTCGACCGCTTCCCGTACATCGTCATCATCGTCGACGAGCTCAACGATCTCATGATGGTTGCGGGTCGAGCCGTGGAAGAGTCGGTTGTCCGCATTGCGCAGATGGCACGAGCGGTCGGTATCCATCTCGTGCTCGCAACGCAGCGGCCCTCGGTGAACGTCATCACCGGCGTGATCAAGGCCAATGTGCCGTCTCGCCTCGCGTTTGCGGTGGCATCGCAGACCGACAGCCGCGTCATCCTCGACTCGTCAGGCGCGGAGAAGCTGGTCGGCCTGGGCGACATGTTGGTGGTCACGGCCCGCGAGCCGAAGCCTGAGCGTATCCAAGGTGCCTTCGTGACCGAAGACGAAGTCAGATCGGTCGTCGACTGGGTCAAGGGGCAACGCAAGTCACAGTACGAGGCGAAGATGTTCGAAGCGGCCGAGAAGAAGGCTGCGGTCGAAGAAGAGTTCGACGGCGAGGATCCCGACATCATGCGCCAGGCGATGGAACTCGTGGTGAGGTCGCAACTCGGGTCGACGTCGATGCTCCAACGCAAGCTGCGGATCGGGTTTGCCCGTGCTGGACGAGTCATGGACATACTCGAGTCGAAGGGCATCGTGGGGCCTTCCGAGGGCTCCAAGGCTCGGGAAGTGCACATGACGGTAGAGGAGTTCGAAGCGACGATGGCAGCGTCTCAGTAGATCTGACTTCGGCCATTCTCACCGTGTACCCCCACGGGTAGAGTCGGAATCATGCCGCCATGTGTCCGCTTCGATGATCACAGCCTCGGTTCCAAGCGAGCATTTCAGTTCCGCGGACTCCAAGACTCTGTGGTCGCGCGAGAGCTCGCTGATGTGATTCCGGCGCTGCAGCGTGTCGAAGCCGCAGTAGCCGATGGGTTGTGGGCTGGTGGATTCGTCGCGTATGAAGCCGCCCCCGCCTTCGACCCAGGTTTACGCGTTCAAGTCGGCGATCCTGACGATTCGTTCGGTCACCTGCCGCTCGTCTGGTTCGGCCTGTTCGACCGTCTCGAAGATGTGGAGAACTTCGTCCCACGGCGTGAGGGGCCGACGCCGTACAACGTGTCCGCATGGCGTCCGACGACAAGCTCAGACGACTATCTGCGGGCGGTCGATGAGATCAGAGAACTGATCAGTGCCGGAGATACATACCAGGTCAACCACACGTTTCAGATGCGAGCCTCGTATTCAGGGGAGGCGTTCGAGTTGTACCGAGATCTGGTGCTGGCGCAGAAGGGAGAGTTTGCGTCGTACCTCGACATCGGCCGGTATCGCATCTTGAGTGCGTCGCCCGAGCTCTTCTTCCGCCTCGATGGCGACAAGATCACCACGCGGCCCATGAAAGGAACCATCAGACGAGGTCGGTGGTCGATGGAAGACCAGATGATGGCGAATCGGCTGGAGACGTCGGACAAGGATCGTGCGGAGAATCTGATGATCGTTGACCTCTTGCGCAACGATCTGGGGCGCATCGCCGAAGTCGGAACCGTTCGAGTGGATGACCTGCTCGCTCTGGAGCGCTTCGAGACCGTATGGCAGTTGACCTCGCAGATCTCGGCGACGTTGCCGTCCGGGACATCGACCACCGACGTGTTTCGGCACCTGTTCCCAAGTGGATCGATCACCGGAGCACCCAAGAGGCGGACCACCGAGATCATCGCAGAGCTCGAACGCTTGCCCCGCGGCGTGTACTGCGGAGCGGTCGGCATGATGACTCCACCGGGGTCGGGACTGCCTCGTGCTGCGTTCAACGTTGCCATTCGCACTGTGGTGTTGGATCAGGAGGAGGGCGTCGCTCAATACGGCGTCGGCGGAGGAATCACCTGGGATTCGCGGGCTACCGCCGAATATGAGGAGGCGTTGCTGAAGGCCGAGGTGCTGACCACACGTCGGCCTGACTTCGGTCTCATCGAGACGATCCGCTACGACCCGAACCAAGGACTGCGATGGCTCGATGAGCATTTGGCACGGATGGCGAGTTCCGCCCGCTATTTCGGCTTTCCGTTCGACGCGGATCGTGCTGCAGCTGCCGCCCGCAAGATCTGCGCCACGGCCGATGTGTCGATGGTCGTCAGAATCATTTCGTCGTCGACTGGCGAAGTCGCATCCGAATGCAAGGAGATTCACAGCGAGATGTTCTGCCAGAGGCCGGATGAGATCTTCACCACCGTCTCGCTGGCGGTTGATCAGAAGCCGGTGTCCTCGCAAGACGTGTTCTTGTTTCACAAGACAACGCACAGGGACGTGTACCGCAACCGCGCCGCTCGCCACCCGAATGCCGAGGACGTCCTCCTCGTGAACGAGCGTGGCGAGATCACGGAGACGACAACCTCGAACGTCGTGGTGAAGTTCGGCGACGAATGGTGGACGCCGCGCGTCGATTCGGGTCTTCTCCCAGGCGTCTACCGAGCGGAGCTCCTCAGAACGGATCAGATACGCGAGCGTGATATCGCGTTGAGTGAACTTGCGAGTGCGGAAGCGATTGCGTTGATCAACTCCGTCCGCGGTTGGCGTGGGGTAGATATCCAGGACTCGATGGCGATGGCCGAGGGCACCGCTTCACTCGGTTAGCCTGCCGTCTCGATGATCCCGATCACCCACCTCTCCCCAGACGGAACGCTCGTCGGCGACGCGCCGATGGAACCCTCCGAGGCCGTGCGCCTGTACGAGGCGTTGGTCACGGCTCGCAGCTATGACCTCAAGTGTTCGGCGTTGCAGCGCCAAGGTCGATTGGCAACGTATGCCCCGTACCTCGGTCAGGAGGCTGCCCAGATTGGTGCGGTGGCCGCCTTGCGGGCTGACGATTGGTTGGTCGGCACCTACCGAGACGCTGCCGCGATGTGGATGCACGGCTACACGATGAAGAACCTGCTGCTCGGCAGGATGGGCGACGAGAGGGGTGGTCAGGCCCCGGAGGGCGTGAACGTGATGCCCCCATCGATCACCGTGGGCGCACACATGATTCATGCGGTTGGCCTCGGCTGGGCCGAGCGTCTCCAAGGTCGCGATCGAGTGGCGTTGACCATGTTCGGAGACGGCGCGACCTCCGAAGGCGATTTCCATGAGGCCATGAACTTTGCTGCAGTGTTTTCCACTCCAACGATCTACTTCTGTCAGAACAACGGGTACGCGATCTCGATGGCCAGAGCCCAGCAGACGGCGTCTGAGACCATCGCCCAGAAGGCAACGGCGTACGGGATGCCGGGAGTGCTGGTGGACGGCAACGACCTCTTTGCGGTTTTCGACGTCACTCGGACCGCAGTGGAGCGAGCTCGCCGTGGAGACGGTCCGACCCTGATCGAGGCGCTGACCTACCGGATGGGTCCTCACACGACGACGGATGATCCGGCGCGATATCGGTCGGCCGAAGAGGCTGAGTCGTGGGCGCAGCGGGATCCACTTGTGAGAGTGCGCCACTACCTGGAGGCTGAGGGCCTCTGGTCCAGCGCTGACCAGGACGCGGCAGAGTCGGCCGCTAGCCGTCTCATCGAAGACGAGGTGGCTGCCGCCGAGTCGGTGTCAGAACTCGGCCCGGACCAGATGTTCGACTCGATTCTCGAGGGATCGACGCAGCAGCTCGATGAGCAGCGCGAGTTTCTGGCTCGTGACTCATGAGCGATCCATCGACCTTGGCTCAGGCCATCACGGCTGGACTCCATGAGGCGCTCACTGATCCGTCTGTAGTGCTCATCGGCGAAGACATCGGTACCACTGGCGGTGTGTTCCGCGTCACCGACGGGCTGCAACAGCACTACGGCGCGGATCGGGTCATCGACACCCCGGTCGCAGAGTCGGGAATTGTCGGAACGGCGTTCGGTATGGCGGTGGCGGGTTTGCGTCCGATCGCCGAGATTCAATTCATGGGCTTCTCGTACCCCGGGTATGACCAGATCATCAGCCACGTCGCAAGGATTCGCAGCCGTTCGAAACACCGATTCACGGCACCTCTCGTGATTCGGATGCCGTTCGGTGGCGGGATCGGGGCTGCAGAACACCACAGCGAATCGACGGAAGCCATCTACACCCACATCCCAGGCCTTGCCGTGGTTGTGCCGAGCACTCCGGTCGATGCCAAAGGGCTGCTGCTGGCAGCGGTCGAGTATCCCGACCCCGTCATATTTCTCGAACCGATCAGGCTCTATCGAGCGGTGAAAGAGGTGGTCCCGGAAGGGCGCTACACGATTCCTCTTGGCGAGGCTGCGATCGTGCGCGAAGGCACTGACGTGACCCTCATCTCATATGGCGCCATGATGCGAGAGACCAGAAGGGTTGCCGAGACGTTGTCGGCCGAAGGCGTCGAGTGTGAGGTCATCGACCTCAGAACACTGGTACCGCTCGATGTGGCCACGGTCGTGTCGTCTGTCGAGCGAACCGGCAGGGCCGTCGTCATTCACGAAGCTCCACGGACTTCCGGTTTCGGGGCGGAGTTGGTGGCCCAGATCCAGGAGAAGGCGTTGTTCTCTCTCAAGGCGCCGATCGAACGAGTGACGAGTTGGGACATCGTGGTGCCGCTCCGCAAGACCGAATCCCACTACACGCCGGGAGATGCTCGAATCATCGCCGCCGTGAGAAGGACGCTGGAGGCGTAGATGGCAACGGAGTTCTATCTGCCAGACATCGGCGAGGGCCTGACCGAGGTGGTCGTGCTGAGTTGGTACGTGGAGGTCGGCGACTCGGTCGGACTCGACGATGTGCTCGTTCAGGTGGAGACCGACAAAGCCGTCGTCGACATCCCTTCACCAGTTGCCGGCGTCGTCCTGTTCCACGGCGCTGAGCCTGACACCGAGCTGGAGGTTGGCAAGCTGCTCGCGGTGGTGGGAGATCCAGGCGAGACCTGGACGCCGGCCGCGAAACCGGAGCCGCAAGCGCCGGTGGCGACACCGGCTGCGCCGATCGTCGGCACATTGAGCGACGACGCCGAACTCATACAGGCTGCGCCTCGCCTGCTGCCCGCAGACCGGAAGCTCGCTGCTGATCTGGGAGTTGATCTGACGTCGATCAGCCCCACAGGGCCTGGTGGCCGTATCACCGAGTCCGACATCAGGGCTGCCGCCCACACAGTCGGGGACAGCCGTCCGACGGAACGGGTTCGGATGTCTGCAACGCGTCGGGCAATTGCCGACAATCTCGCCAAGTCGTGGCGGGAGATTCCTCATGTCACGACGTATGGCGAAGCGGACACGACGGCCGTTCTGGCCGAACGCGCCGCGACAGGGAAACCGCCGCTCGAGGCCATCTTCATCCGCCGCCTGATTCCGGTGCTGCAAGCGTTCCCAGCTTTCAACGCATCGCTCGACGGCCACGACCTCGTCCTTCGCAAGTACTTCGACGTCGGCGTTGCCGTCGATGCGCCCGACGGCCTGATGGTGGCGGTCGTGCGCGATGCCGATCAGTTGACCGCTGAAGCGCTAGGGCAGCGCATCACTGAGCTCGCGGCTGCGGTACGCAGCCGCAAAGCGGCCGCCGACGAGATGCGAGGACAGACGTTCACCCTGTCGAACATCGGAGCCGTTGGCGGGCGGTTCGGCACCCCGATCGTGCCATACGGAACCACGGCGATCCTGTCTGTCGGGCGAGGGGATCCGCAACCGGCCGTCATTGACGGGCAGCTCGGCATTCGATCGTCGTTTCCTTTGTCGCTGTCGTACGACCACCGGGCAATCGACGGTTCGACCGGTCGGGCGTTCTTGGCCGCAGTGATCGAGGCGATCGAGGCCCCGTAAATGGTCTCGGCGTGTACCATCACGTCATGGACGACGTCGGTGATCTTGTGCAGCAGTTGGCCCAGGTGCAGGATCGCCTCCTGGCGCTCGATCCTTCGGACCACGCCGGGAAATATGCGCTCGAGAAGGAGCGTGACGCCCTCAGATCTCGCG
>JABDJC010000129.1 GCA_013003395.1 Acidimicrobiia bacterium | reverse complement strand
CGGTTGGGGGAGGAAGCACCGCTAGGTGCGGAGGGGGCACAACGGGTGAAGGTCGATCGCGTCTGGACAACTTTGACGCGGCGACCGGGGGCGTTCTCGTACGGTGATGCCCCCCTGCGGCCTAGGCGGCCGCTGTCCCCCCAGCACTCGCTTCGCTCGCGAGGGGGACAGAGGTTCTCGCTTCGCTGGTTGGGGAGGGGATGGATGCTTTTCTCCTCCCCCGTCGACGGAGGAGACGTTCGGGGGAGGAAGCGGCGCTAGGAGCGGAGGGGGCACAACGGGTCAAGGTCGAGCGCGTACGGTGGGTTCCGACGCGGCGATCGACGGCGTTCTCGTACGGTGATGCCCCCCTGCGGCCTAGGAGGCCGCGTCCCCCCAACACTCGCTGGCGCTCGCGAGGGGGACAGAATTCCCGCGCGCTCGCCGGAGGGGACGTAGATTTCCTCCCCCGTCGACGGAGGAGACGTTCGGGGGAGGAAGCTCCGCTAGGAGCGGAGGGGGCACAACGGGTCAAGGTCGAGCGCGTACGGTGGGTTCCGACGCGGCGATCGAAGGCGTTCTCGTACGGTGATGCCCCCCTGCGGCCTAGGAGGCCGCGTCCCCCCAACACTCGCTGGCGCTCGCGAGGGGGACAGAATTCCGGCGCGCTCGCGAGACGGACAAAGGCTCTCGCTTCCTCGCGAGGGGACAAACGTGCGTTTCCTCCCCCGTCGACGAAGGAGACGTTTGGGGGAGGAAGCGGCGCTAGCCGCGGAGGGGGCACAACGGGAGAAGGTCGATCGCATCGGTAGAACTCAGAACGCGCCGACAGCGCTCGCCCTCTACGCCAGTTCCGCTATCAGTTTGGCTACTAGCGCGGTCCAGCCTGTTTGGTGACTGGCTCCTAGTCCTCGGCCTGTGTCGCCGTCGAAGTATTCGAAGAACAGTGGGTTCTCTCCTCTGGCGCCGTACGTCCAGTCTCCTGCTTCGTTCTGGTCGAACAGCGAGACCAGGCGTTTCGCCAACTCTTGCGCCGCCTCGCCGAGCGTCATCTCGACGCCCGAGCCCGTTGGGCACTCGATGGTGAATCGACCGCCGTAGTAGGCGTGGTACTCACGCAGCGCCTCGATGAGCAGGTAGTTGATTGGGAACCAAATCGGGCCGCGCCAGTTGGAATTGCCGCCGAAGAGCCCCGACTGGGACTCCCCTGGCTCGTATCCGATCTCGAAGAGTCGGCCGCCTAGCTCGATGTCGAACGGTTCTTCCTCGTGGGCCTTCGACAGCGATCGGATGCCGAATGGCGAGAGGAACTCGTCGGGATCGAACGTCCGCTTCAGGATGGCCCGCAGCCGTGACTCGTCCACCACGGACAGCAGGTGATTGTGCGACCTGCCCTCCTCCAGCGCGGGAGCCATGCACGCGGCCAACTCCGGTCGATGTTTCAGCACCCACTTCATCCGGCGCTCGAAGTCAGGAATCACGTTCAGAGTTTCCTGGCGCACGAGTTCGACGGCCAGCAACGGAAGGAGCCCGACCATCGACCGGACTCGCAACGGAGCCTTCCTCCCGTCGGGCAATCGCACCACGTCGTAGTAGAACTCGTCGATGGGATCCCACACGCCGGTTTCTGGTCCGTTGATTGCCTTGGCGATCGCCAGGAAGTGCTCGAAGAACTTGGTGGCCACGGCCTCATACACCGGACGGTCTTTGGCGAGCTCGAAAGCGATCTTCAGCATGCCGAGCGTGTAGAACGCCATCCACGCCGTCCCGTCTGATTGGTCGACGTGCCCGCCGCCCGGCAGCTCCATCGATCGATCGAAAACGCTCACGTTGTCCAGGCCGAGGAACCCGCCCTGAAAGACGTTGTTCTCGTCCGGATCGAGACGATTCACCCACCAGGTGAAGTTGAGCATCAGCTTGTGGAACATCGCCTCCATGAAGTCTTTGTCTCCGTGGCCACTAACGAGGTGATCCAGCTCGTACACCCGGCGGGTGGCCCACGCGAACACCGGAGGGTTCACGTTGCCGAACCCCCACTCGTACGCAGGGATCTGGCCGTTCGGATGCTGATACCACTCTCGGCCCATCAGGATGAGGGTGTGTTTGGCGAACTCCGGATCGATCATCGCCAACGGCAGGGCGTGGAAGGCCAGATCCCACGCGGCGTACCACGGATACTCCCAACCGTCGGGCATCGACAGCACGTCGAAGTTGTTCAGATGTTGCCAATCTGCGTTGCGATTGAAGAATCGCTCTGGCGGCGGATAGGCAGGGTCGCCGGCGAGCCACTGCGACACGTCGAAGTAGTAGAGCTGCTTGGTCCAGATGAGACCGGCAAATGCCCGGCGCTGTACGAGCCGTTCGTGCTCGTCAGCGACGCTCCGCTGTACGACTGAATAGAACTCGTCGGCCTCTCGTTTGCGTTTGGTCACCAGCGCATCGACATCAGCGAACGGTTGATCGAGCGGTTCGGCGGACAGACGCACTCGCACGGTCTTCGATCCGCCGGCGGGCACGTCCAGTCGCCACCACGCAGCTGCTTTGGTGCCGACCCGGTCGGCATTGACTGCCTTGGCGTCGCGATCGATGAGGCGGCGATGGAAGGCGTCCTTGTAGTACCCGGGCTCGCTCAGCCCGAATATCGACGGGTTGGTCTCGTTCTCGGTGAACCAGAGGTCCTGTGGTCCTTCGGCGTACCAGTGATGGCGACCGAGCCGCTCGTGGTCGGCGGTCGCTTCCACCCAGCCAGCACGATTCAGCTGCACGAACTTCATCTCGGGTCGCTCGTCGACGCCTTGCATCGGACCGTTCGGATAGCCCCAGCTCCAGGTGTTGCGAAACCACAGCGTTGGAATCACGTGAATGGTGGCGTCTTCCACACTCCGATTGTGAACCGTCGTCAGCATCACGACGCCGGTTGGACCGTCCTTGACGTATTCGACGTCGACATCCCAGTAGCTCTCGCCCAGGAGGACCCCGGTGTCCTCGAGTTCGTACTCCGGCTCAGCCCGGGTCCGGAGTGCGTTCTCCGCCACCAACTCGTCGTACGGATACGCCGCCATCGGATAGCGGTAACGCATCGACAGGTACGCGTGGCTCGGGACCGCATCGAGGTGCCAATACTCCTCCTTGACGTCCTCCCCATGATTGCCCTGCGGATTGGTGAGGCCGAACAGACGCTCCTTGAGGATGTGGTCTTCACCGTTCCACAGCGAGAGCGCCATGCAGAGGTATTGGCTTCGATCGGAGATGCCGGCGAGACCGTCCTCGGTCCAGCGGTAGGTGCGGCTGCGGGCGTGCTCGTGCGGGAAGTAGTTCCACACATCACCATCATCGGAGTAGTCCTCCCGCACGGTCCCCCATGAGCGATCGGACAGGTAGGGACCCCATAGGCCCCACTCGGGATCGGTCAGCCGACGATGTTCAACAGTTGCCACAGACCGATCATGATGGCACGGCGGCGGCCCTACTGATCAGATACCGCCGCAGGTATTTCGGGACAGTCGAAATCGAGCGTCGGCGTCAACCACTCTGACGAGTTCAACGCCATGGCGTCGTGCAGGACTTTGGTCACCGAGCCTTCGCGTAGGTCACCCGGATACGAAAAGTACTTCGTGTGCGCCAGTGCAGGGATCTTCGTACCGAACTGGAGCTGATCCAGCGGAATGTCCTTGATCCCCTCACCAAAGAGTGGACGAAGTGGCCCGCCAAACCAGTCACCGAACAAGCCCCAGCGAGCCGGGAACCACATGTTCGTCCATCGGACCACGGCGAAGGGAGCCGCGTGGTAGAGCGCTGTGGCACCTTTGTACGGGTACGTCAGGTAGGTCTGTCCCTCCGTGAGGCCTGGTAGATCCTGCTGCGGTGGGCACGTCGCAACGTGGCGCAGACCGACTCGATTCGTGAAGTCATCGCGGTTGTTGGTCATCAGATCATCAGCCATCGTCATGGGAGTGCCGCACGTGATGAAGTCGCTGATCAGCCAAGGACTGCCGTGAGCGCGGAACGCCGTCCACAGGTCGCGCTGCGCGTCTCTGAAGGTTTCGAGGTTGCCTGGATCGGACAGTTCGAAGAGACATGCCTCTTCGAGCACTTCGCGGGCCGCCGGGTCGAGCGCCCTGTCAGGATTCGAGCAGTTGCGGCGATTCATCTTCGACCAAAGGAACGTGATGCCGTCGTACGCTACATAGGCCCCAAGACTGTGCGCCACCACGATGATTCGTTGATAGCGATTCGAGTCGTGCAGGTTCTCGAGAAGATCGACCATGCCTTTGCGGATCGCTTTACGAACTTTGTACGAGCGGGGCGACGTGTCGAGGTAGCGGACCACATCGACGAAGCTGGCGGTGATCTTCTTCGGAAGAAGGCTGTTGAACAACCACGAAGCCGCAGCCGTCATGAGGCCACCACCGAGCAGGCCGGTGAGGATGGCGTGCCACCACACGTCCTCCCCCGAGACGTCGACGTACCTCCAGGCGAGAAGGCCGACCGCGATCACCAGGAGCCACGCCAGCACCCAAGCGCCCTTCAGACCGCTCGGCACGTTCTTCGGCCTCCGCAGAATCATCTTTCGCAGCGTTGCGAAGACATCGCTGAACTTGTTGCCTTCCATCAGGTAGGCCCAGTGGTACTCGAAGAACTCCGTCTGGGCGTAGGCCTCGCGGCCGTCTGGCGTGGTCCGGCCGCGGGCGAGGAACCGTCTCGATTCGTAGGAGTCCGAGACCGGGTCGGGCCGCGAGTAGAACGAGACGTCGCCTTCGGGTATGTGTGCGTCGGGAAGTGCGGCGGTGATGAACTTGCTCAACATGTCGAGAGGCCGCTGTTCCCCCATTCCGTGAACGATGACCACGGCCTGGCGAACTGTTCTGGGGACCGCAGGTTGCCCCGGTGACCCAGGCCCTCGACGCGATGTCGTCATGCGCCCCTCCACTCTCCCGACCACAAGGTGCGCTTCAAACCCTACCGATTGGAGCTACAGATCAGCTGTCCGCGACGGCGGCATCGGCCCAAGGCGCTCGACCGTTGCCGGCCACCCGAGACAACGGCGTTTTCTCGTTACCGGATGGAGACACCTGCACGTTCGCAGATCCATAACCTGGCAGTTCGAGGTGAACCGGGCCTGACCACCACGACAGGCTGGCGCCCGGCTTCGGATAGAGGTCGCCGCCCCACGGGTGCGGTTCGTCTGGAGTCGGCCGGAGTTCGGCGTCGACGACGTCCCAGATGGCTCCATCCTGGCCGCGCACGATCACTTTGCCGCGATACATGGTGGTGACTGGTTCGCTCATACGTCCTCTCGCTGCCATTCGATCGACTGACCAGACGATACTGTCGCCGCAACCACATGCAGAGGTCCTTCGTGAATCGAGAACAATTCGAGGTGATGGTCGACCGGGTCCTCGAGACTCTTCCCCAGTGGGTCATCGATACGGTCGACAACCTGCACGTCCTCGTCGAGGACTGGCCGAGCCGCGACCAGGACCCCGACGGCGAAGGGCTCCTCGGTCTCTACGAAGGGGTCTCACTGCACGATCGTGGCAACGAGTACTTCGCGAGCCTCCCAGACGTCATAACCATCTTTCGGCTGCCGCACATACGTCTCGGCTTGGACGACGAGGCGTTGGCGGCCGAGGTGCGCAAGACCGTTTTGCACGAGGTGGCGCATCACCTCGGCATCGACGATGACCGCCTCCACGAACTCGGCTGGGATTGACCCTCAGCCTCCGACCGGGAATGGATCTCCCGCCTTGAACGCCGCAATCACTGCCGGCGCCTGATCAGTGGCAACCACGTACGAGACGCCGCCTTCATTGGAGAAGCTGACGGGCAACGTCATCGTGTCGAACCCAGCCGACACGCCAACCCCTGCACCGAGCGCAGCAAGGTCGAACAGAGACAAACCGGAGTCTGCCGTCAGCGATCCGCCGAGCGCAGAAGACAACATTGGCAACTTCGTGAGGTTGGCCGGATTGCGCGCCGTCGAGAGCAACTTGGCGAGCAGGAGTTGCTGGCGTTCCGTACGTCCGATGTCCGACGCTCCCACCTTCACCCAACCTTCTGACCGCTGCTCTTCGTATTGACGGGAGCGAGCAAACGCAACGGCCTGAGACCCATCAAGCAGTTGGGCACCGGCTCCGACCGACAGTCCCGACTGGTCGTCCCGCGCTGCGTAAGGAAAGTCGATCGTGACTCCCCCGAGTGTGTCGACAACATCAGCGAACTGCTCGAAGCCGACTTCGACGTAGTGGTGGATCGGAATACCGGTCGCCTGACGAACCGTTTGGACCAGCAGGTCGGGACCGCCGAAGGCGAGAGCGGCATTGATCTTGTTGGTGCCATGACCGGGAATATCGACTTTGAGGTCACGCGGAATGCTGAGCATCTGCACTCGACGATCGGTCAGACCGGCGTGAACCAGCATGATGACGTCTGCCCGTTCACCACCCGTGGCGGCGAAATTGTCACCGAGGGAATCGTTGAGATTGGCGCGGCTGTCGCTGCCGACGAGCAGGTAGTTGGTGGGTCCGCCACCTGAGGCATCCAGCGATGTCATGGCATCGACCCTGGCCATACCGGTGCGCAGCAGCAGCGCAGAAACGCCGAGCCAACCGACCGCAACAACCAGCAGAAGAATGAGGAAGCGCCTGAACCAGTGCTTCGACTTCTTGCGTTGCTGAGGCGGGATCGGGGGTGGCTGTGGCGGCGGCGCTTGCGGTTGTGGGGGCGGCGCGAATGCGGATGGTCGTTGCTGGGTCATTTGGCTTTCTTTGAAAAGAGTGAAGGAAGTGGCGCAAGTGTACGGCTGTGCTGGAGTAACGCAGTCCACAAATGCCTCAGATTTGCTCGCTGTTGCGCCGATGGACAGGAATGGAAGAAACGAGCCACGACCCATACCTCAAATGCGACAAGGCGTGCACACACGACCTCGTTCGCGGGTTGACGCTCGCCGAGCTTCTCGGAGGCGACGGCCCTCACGCCGACTCGTACCTCATCGTGACCTACACGCCGGCAGGCGCCGTCCAAAGCCTCGCCGAAGCGAGCTGACACCCATCTTTCGACCGCCGGACGGCCGATTCGGTACCATCGCCAGGTCAACCAACCGCTAACCAAGGAAATGGTGCATGGACCAACTCATCAAGATGATCACCGACAAGACCGGAATCTCCATGGAACAGGCGCAGGGCGCCATCGAGACCGTGATGGATTTCGTCGGCGACAAACTCCCCGCCCCGATTGCCAACCAGGTCAAAGGCCTGATGGGCGGCGACGCCGGCAGCGGCGAAGGTGGCGGCGTGGGCGACCTCCTAGGAAAGGCCAAGGAAGGCCTCGGCGGTCTCCTAGGCGGCGACTGACCCAGCCGAAGCTGTGTAGCAAGTGGCCCCGAGGCAACTCGGGGCCACTTCTCGTTGGGGGGCTCGTCCCGGATGACCACGCGTCGAAGTGTGTCGCACGCGATCGACCTTCACCCGTTGTGCCCCCTCCGCGGCTAGCGCCGCTTCCTCCCCCAACCGTCTCCTCCGTCGACGGGGGAGGAGACCGACGTCACCCTTCGCGAGCGCAGCGGGAACCTTTGTCCCCCTCGCGAGCGCAGCGAGTGTTGGGGGGACAGCGGCCGCTAGGCCGCAGGGGGGCATCACCGTACGAGAACGCTTCGGTCGCCGCGTCACAATCCGAAGGACGCGATCGACCTTCATCCGTTGTGCCCCTTCCTGGCCTCCCCCAAATGTCTCCTCCGTCGACGGGGGAGGAAACGGACTCCTCGCCCTCGGCGAGCGACGCGGGGAACTTTGTCCCCCTCGCGAGCGCAGCGAGTGTTGGGCGGACGGCGACCGCCAGGCCGCAGGGGGGCATCACCGTACGAGAGCATTCCCGCGTCGTCTCGAGTGCCCCGGTGACAGGTCCGCGCTCCTCCTCCCTATCCTCACTTGCATGTTGCACCAATCACCCGAGGCGTATGACCTCATAAAGAACCTCCGTGTCGTCCGTCGCTACG
>JABDJC010000126.1 GCA_013003395.1 Acidimicrobiia bacterium | reverse complement strand
CTGGTCCGGCTGCTCTCACTTGGCCGTAGAGTGACGGGCCGTGAACGACTACGAACTTGCCCATCACGCAGCCTCCATCGGCGCCGCGATCGTCGCCTCCCACTTCGGCGTCGTGAAGAGTGGCGATCTCAAGAAGAGGTCCGATCCGGTGACCATCGCCGACCGAGAGGCCGAGGCGGCCATCGTCGAATTCCTGAAGACGGAGCGTCCGGACGACGGGATTCTGGCGGAGGAAGGCTCTGGAGCAGCGGCGGCCGGCCGACGGTGGATCATCGATCCACTCGACGGAACGGTCAACTTCATTCACGCCATTCCGCAGGTGTCGGTCTCGATCGCCCTCTACGACGGCGACCAACCGTTGGTGGGGGTCATCCACGACGTCTTGCGCGACGAAGTCTTCGCGGCCAGTTTCGGCGGAGGAGCCACCCTCGATGGTGAACCGGTGGAGGTGTCGGCGACCGACGACCTCGCTCACGCCGTGGTCGGCACCGGATTTCCGTACGACCATCATCTTCATGCCGAGGCGTACGCAGCGAACCTCGCCGCAGTTCTCGCAGAGGTCAACGGTATCCGACGCATGGGATCAGCTGCCCTCGACCTTGCGTGGGTCGCGGCCGGACGGCTCGACGCCTATTGGGAACTCGTGCTGGCGCCATGGGACATGGCTGCGGGCGTGCTCATCGTCACGGAAGCCGGTGGACAAGTCACCACACCCGGGGGCAATCCGTTGCGTGTGGGCCACGGTGGCGCGATCGCAAGCAACCGTGCGTTGCACCGGCCTTTGACCGCTTGCATTGCGGGTACCCTCCCCCCACATCTCAAGGAGGATCAATGAAGAACAGGCTCAGTCACTTGTTCATGAAGGTCGGTGATCTCGAGGCGGCGAAGGACTTCTGGGGCAAGCTCGTCGGACTCGACATCATCCAGGACCATGGCGCATACGTACAAGTGGGCGGCAACACCGGCTTCGAGATAGGTCTCGAGGAGGGCGAAGTACCTGAATCCCCTGCGGGAAGCATCGAGATCAACATCCAGGTGGAAGACGTGAATGCGGTGTACGGCGACCTCTTGGCTGCCGGCGTGACCAGCGCAGAAGAGCCGACGACGTCTGACTGGGGCACCGTGTATGCCGTCGTCCTCGACCCTGACGGCCGGCGGATAGGCATCCAGAGCTGGTGAAGCTGCTCGTGGCGGATGCGGTACGCACCGCGTCCGGCCTACGCGGGAACTCGGTACTCGTCGACAACGGTGCCGTGGTAGCAGTCGGCGACGCTGACAAACTCAGCAAGCCGGGAATCCAAATCGAGCGGGTGAACGGAGTCCTGATTCCGGGCCTGCGTGACGCGCATTTCCATCCTGTCGGCTACACGGCGGCCCTGACCGGGCTCACCCTGAAGGACGCGTCCTCCATGAGCGAGGTGCGCGAGCGGTTGCAGGAGCAGGCCGCGACGCTCGACGATGGCGAGCCGTTGGTGGCGATGCGCCTCGATGACGAGACCCTCGCCGAACATCGGTTTCCGACCCGCGTCGAACTCGATGAATGGCTCGGTGATCGTCCGGTGCTCGTTCATCGATATTGCGGACACGTGGCGGTGGCGAACACCGCAGCGCTCGCGTTCGCGCACATCGGCAGGCACTCGACGCCGCCGCCTGGCGGCAACATCGACTTCGACGATCGTGGCTTTCCGACAGGTGTTCTCCGGGAAACGGCGGTTGACGTCGTCGCAGGTGCGATCCCACCCGGCAAGCCCATCAGTGCGCAACAACTCATCGACGCAATGCGGGGTCTCGCCGGCCTCGGTCTGACCTCGATTGGCGCGATGGCCGGTTGCGGCGATGGCCTGTGGGCCAGCTTGGGCGACGAGATCGCCTTGCTCGCCGAAGTGGGTCATGATCTGCCGATTCACGTTCGCGTGATGGTCATCGCCAACGATCCGGCCACCTTGGAAGCCTCGGCAGAAACCCTGAGAGATGCCGGACCGATGGTTTCGTTTCTGGGGTTGAAACGATTCGCCGATGGCAGCCTCGGAGGACACACCGCAGCGATGTACGAGCCGTTCGCCGACAATGCGGCCACGACGGGAACGGTGCGTCTCGAGCCGTCGGACCTTGCGCTGGCCCGTCACGCGGCCCGCATGAATGCGACTGTTGCCATCCACGCCATCGGGGACGCAGCAACTGGAACCGTGCTCGACGTCATGGAGACGCTGTTGGACGACGGCGCCGATCCTGACCGACTCAGAATCGAACACGCCTCGGTGATCACGTCTGGCGACATCTCGAGATTCGCCGACACCCAGGTCATAGCGTCAGTCCAACCGGCGTTCCTCGGATCAGAGACTGACTGGTTGCCTTCCCGGGTGGGACCCGAGCGCCTGGAACGCACGTATCCATTCCGATCGCTCATCGACGCCGGCGCTCGTCTGGCCGGCGGTTCTGACTGCCCCGTCGAACCGCCGAATCCGTTGCTGGGCGCAGCTTTGGCGCGAGACCGAGCCGGAATGGTGCCGAGCGAGTCGCTTCGCGCCGAAGAAGCCCTTGCCTTGTTCACGGATTGGGCTGCTGTGGCGATTGGAGAGGACCAACCTCTCGCGCCGGGGACGAGCGCCGACTTGGTTCTCCTCGATCGCGATCCGATCACCAGCTCGCCTGACGAACTGAGAGAAGCCTCGGTCCGAACCACTTGGGTGCGTGGACAACGTGTGCCGGTCGATCACGAATGGGTGACCTGGACGTCCTGACGTCCAGTGCGGGACCTCGCCGGCTCGTGATTCAGCCTGGTACGACGATGGACCAACACTGCTCGCAGAGGTAGTGGCCCTGGTAGAAACGCGTGTCGTCAACGGGGCCGCGGCAGGCTGAGCATCGTTGCGCCACAAAGTCGTCAGCGAGGTCCTCGAAGGGGCCTTGGCCGCCGAAGAGGTCGCGTACGAGCACAGCGTGGTTGGTTCCGGATTTCACGAGGGGCGAGATTGTACACGCCGGTAGCTCGCATCTCGATTCAGAGAGCAGCCGCCAGGAACTCCGTCACGAGGTCGCGGGCCCGCACGTTGAGGTCGTCGGTCAGCACCGAGTGTGCTTTGCCTGCCACGGTGATGGTGCGCACACGATCGCCGATCGCCACGGACACCGCGGGATCAATAGCGTCAGCAACGGCCTGATCCGTGCCGCCGAACAACTCGCGGGCGCTGTCCATCCGTGCTGCTGGACAGAGCGGATCGTTGGAGTATCGGAGCACCGTCACCGGCGTGTCATCGAGAGCCGCGTTCGCCAGGTCCTCTGACGACAGTCCGAGGCTTGCTCCCCGGCTCGGCATGAGCGGCACTCGGGCAGGGAACGACGGTTGAGATGCAACGGCCGCACTGACGTTCGCCTCGGCCACGAGCCCAAACACCATTCCGCCCGTCAGGCACATCCCGATGACCCCAACCGATTCGCTCTCCGTTCGTTGCGCGACATCGGCGATGAGCTTCCGCAGCCAGCTCACCAGCGGACTCGTCTTTCCGGTGGCGAACAGCGTGATCTGCTTGCGGAGGCAGAACAGCCCTTTGAGGCCGCTTGCCAAACTCGAAGTGTTGGCTTCGCCGAACAACAAAGGCAGAAAGGGTGAGAATTGTGGCGAGGCGGCGGCGAGATGGTCCGCCAGCGCAAACGTGGTCTCGCTCAGCCCGTACAACTCGTGAAGGATGACGACGGGAGGTCCCGCTGAGTCGTCGCGGTAGAAGATGTCATAGGGACGATCGGACATCGGTCCATCATCCGCCAGAAACAGATACGAGCTGTAGCCGACTGGTGCGGTCACGTGGCTAGGACCTCCGACTCTGCGTCAGACGCGCGCCCTCAACGGGGTTGCGACGTCGTCGTACTCGGCATGACGTCCGGTCTCCAGCTTGGAGTAGACCAGATCGCCGTCGACGACCACTTCAAATCGCCCGCCGTCGCTCTTGATGAGCGTGATCTGGGCGATGTTGTCCTCAAATTCTTCGAGGACTTTCTCAACCATGCTCACGGCACGGCCGGTGTAGTTTCAAGAGGCGCAGTACTCGATGCTGATATTCATGACGACGATGGTAGCCCGTCATCCAATGCGTGAGTCGAGCCCCGCCGGGCCAACGGAGCCCGCGACGTCACTCGTCGGTGACGCAGCCTTCCGATGCGGTCTTCACGGTCTTGATGTACTTGTAGAGCGTCCCGCGAGTGGCCTTGAGCGGCGGGGCGGACCACTCCTTCCTCCTGCGCTCGAGTTCGGAGGGGTCGACGGCTATCTCAATCGAGCGAGTCGGAGCATCGATTGTCACAACGTCACCGTCGCGAACCAGCGCAATCGGTCCGCCTTCCTGCGCCTCAGGAGTCACATGACCCATGATGAAACCGTGGGAGCCTCCGGAGAACCGTCCGTCGGTGATGAGCGCCACCGAGTCGCCAAGACCCGCCCCCATGATCGCTGACGTCGGCGTCAACATCTCGGGCATCCCAGGACCGCCCTTCGGACCTTCGTACCGAATCACCACCACGTCGCCCGGACCGACCTTTCCGTCTTCGAGTGCGGCAAGCATGTCCTCTTCGGAGTCGAACGGCCGCGCCGGTCCGGAAAAGTGCAGACCCTCTTTGCCTGTGATCTTGGCGACAGCGCCTTCCGGTGCGAGATTTCCGCGCAGGATCGTGATGTGGCCGGTCTCCTTGATCGGGTTGTCCCACGGTCGGACGACGGCTTGACCCTCGCTGAGTGCGGGTAGGTCGGCCAGGTTCTCCGCCAGCGTCTTGCCGGTCACGGTCATGCAGTCGCCGTTCAACGCTCCGTGATCCGCCATCAGTCTGAGGACGGCAGGCGTCCCACCGACGTCGTGTACGTCTTGCATCACATAGCGGCCGCTCGGCTTGAGATCGGCGAGGAAGGGGGTCTTGTCACTCATGGCCTGAAAGTCGTCGATCGTGAGGTCGACCCCGACGGCTCTCGCCATCGCGATCAGATGTAGGACCGCGTTGGTGGAGCCACCGAGAACCATCGTGATCGCCATGGCGTTGTCGAAGGCCGGTCTCGTCATGATGTCCGACGGTTTGAGGTCGATCTCGAGCAGGTTCCTGATCGCCGCACCTGCTCGGAAGCACTCGTCCAACTTGTCCTGGTGGAGAGCCGGCGTCGACGAGCTGTAGGGCAGCGACATGCCCAACGCTTCGATGGCGGCCGCCATGGTGTTGGCGGTGTACATACCTCCACAGGCACCTGCCCCGGGGCACGCGTGGCTGACGATGTCCATGCGCTGGTCTTCCGTGATTCGGTTGGCGAGGAGTTCGCCGTACGACTGAAATGCTGAGACGACGTCGATTGGATCGCCTGCCCGATTCACTCCCGGCTGAATGGTGCCGCCGTAGATCATGAGGGACGGTCGATCGACCCTCGCCATGCCGATGATCGAACCCGGCATGTTCTTGTCACATCCGGGAATCGACACGTTGGCGTCGTACCACTGAGCGTGCATCACCGTCTCGATCGAGTCCGCGATGAGGTCACGCGATTGGAGCGAGTAGCTCATGCCATCGGTGCCCATAGAGATCCCGTCGGAAACGCCGATCGTGTTGAAACGCATTCCGACCATGTCCGACGCGACGACACCCTCTTTGACCTTGGCGGCGAGGAGGTCGAGGTGCATGTTGCACGAGTTGCCTTCGTACCACATGGACGCAATCCCGACCTGAGCCTTGTCGAGGTCGGCGGGAGTCAGACCGGTCGCCAACAGCATGGCTTGAGACGCACCCTGGGACACGCGTTGGGTGATTCTGCTGCTGAACTTGTTGATGTCGCTCATCAGTCGATGTTAGGCCGA
>JABDJC010000109.1 GCA_013003395.1 Acidimicrobiia bacterium | reverse complement strand
AATCCGCCCGAAGACGATGACCGTCTGCTCGACCTTCGTAGGTCTCCTGCCGTTGCTGTGGGCCAGCGGCGCCGGCGCGGACACGATGCGACGACTGGCCGTACCGATGATCGGCGGACTCACAACGAGCTTCATCCTCGAGTTGCTGATCTATCCAGTGATCTTTTACCTCGCGAAGCGTGTCGCGCTGCATAGCGCGTTTCGTCGGCACCAGGAATGCAACCCGGCATTGGAGGTGGCTGCGTGACCGCGGATTGGCTCACAGTTCGTGCCCTGACCACCAGGCTGCGTCGAATGTCGATGCGGACGCAGTTGTTGATTGCCGTCAATGTGGTGCTCGTCGCAGGTCTCGCAGTAATCCTGTTCGTTGACTACAGACATGATGTGCAGCAGCGTGTGATGGAGCGACGATCTGCTCTGGAGGGCGAGGCGATCGCACTCCTTTCGTCGGTACGATCGCTGGCGCACCGAGATGCCGACTTGATGCAAGCGTATCTCGATGACGTTTGCGCTCAGATGAGCGAGCAGTCGTCGCCAGGGCACCACATCGCCCTTCAACTCGGTGAGCAGGTGCTGCAGGCCCAGGCCCACCACCGCGCGTCTGTCGCAATCCTCGAGTCCATGGCCGCCGGAGCCGACGGCCCCCGCGGTGAGTCCGTCGCCAACGGGCGGCGGATGGTCGTAGGACATGCCGGCGAACCAGGCATGCGCGTATTCGTATCCGAGTACGTCTCTGACATCGTCGCCGCGGTGCAAGGACAGGTCGCACGGCGAAGCGTTGCCCTTGCTGGCCTTGGCCTCGTGGCCGCACTGTTCGTAAACCTCATTCTGGTCCGCACGCTTGGTACGTCATTGCGGAGGCTGGTTCAGACGGTGCGGGAGATTGGCCAAGGCGGCATCGGGGCGCAGGCACCTTCGTTCAATTCCTCCGAGTTCTCCTATCTGGCATCGGAAATCAACGCCATGAGCCGGTCACTCGCTGCAGCGAACAACGAGCGCGAGCAGCAACTCCGCAAGGCGCAGCGCATTCAGGCCCATCTGCATCCGGGCCATCCGCAAGTTGAGGGCCTGGAGATAGCGGTTCTGTACCAGCCCGCAACGGAGATTGCGGGTGACTTCTATGACGTCCTGAGGCTGGCCGATGGTGCATGGCTTCTCGCGCTCGGCGACGTGTGTGGTCATGGGGTGCCCGCAGCTATGGGGGCGGCCATCTTGAAGACGTTACTCGCCGCCGCAGTCGACTCTTCGTCGGACATTCAACGCATGCTTGCCTCCATCAACGAGCGCTTCTGCTCCATCACGCTGCCGGAAGACTTCGCGTCGTTGATTCTGGTGAAGTGGCAACCTCGTGGGCGCGAGATCGAATACGCGAGCGCAGGCCATGAGACCTGCTTTCGTGTCAGACCAGATGGGATCGAGACTGCCCTGGTATCCACTGGCACGCTTCTCGGCATCGACCGCGATGCCTCGTGGGAAACAGCGGAGATAGAAGTGCATCCGCATGACATGCTGGTTCTTGTCACGGATGGCGTCACCGAGTCCATGTCATCGGACGGAGCCGTGTACGGCCGCGAGGCAGTTGCGCGGGTCGCTGTCGATGTCGTTTCACACTCGCCTGACGCGGTAGCGTCCCGCCTGAGTAGTGAACTGGCCGCTCATCGAGCTCACACCGCTGCCCACGACGACGTGACAGCGATAGTGGTCCGGATTGGCGCGACTCCGTTGTCATCCAGGACGACACCGTCACCGCCGGGAACGAACAACGCTCGTGAGGTAACGCCATGAGCCACACGATCAAGCATCTCATCGGTTGCCTCGTCCCGCTTCTGCTCATCTTCTTGCTACCGGCGTTCGGTGTCAGCGACGGTGTGTCCCTACTTGTGTTCATCGTGCTCATGTTCGCATGCCACCTCTTCATGCTCCGTGGGCATGGCCACGAGCACGACAACGACCAGGCCGATCAAGGAGGCCACAATCATGGACACCATTAGCATCAAGCGCCTGGGCTTTGCCCTCGGCAGCACGTGCGGGATTCTCTATCTCGGATGCGTCTTCGTGATGCTCACCGTACCGCCGCCGGCCGTGGTGCGGTTCTTCAACAGCATCATGCACGGCTGGGATGTCGAGCCCATCATGCGCTGGGACATGCCATGGTGGGAAGCCATTGTTGGTGTGCTGGAGATCTTCATTCTCGGCTGGCTCGTCGGCGCGGTGATCGCCGTTCTCTACAACGTCGGCGGACGGTCCGGGAGGCAAGCGGATGCATGACGACGGTTATGCCTATGGCAGTTGGGGGCTCGTGATCACCATGATCGCGGTGAGCCTCTTCTTCGTCCTCAAGTTCGTGCCGATGCGCACGCGACTGGGAATGCGATCAGGCGGAGCCCTGATCGCCTTCATCGTGGCGCTGTTCGCGGAGATGTACGGCTTTCCGCTCACTATCTACATGCTCAGCCATTTCGTGGGCATCAAGATTCCGCTTGATCACATCAGCGGCCACCTGCTCGGCGATCTCATTTCGACCCTTGGACTCGGCAACGGCTGGGCCATCGTGATGATCACCAGCAACATCCTGATCATCGCCGGGATCTGGATGGTCGCGGCCGGCTGGGAGAAGGTCTACGGGTCGCAAGGCAAACTCGTGACCGACGGTATCTACCGGCACATGCGGCACCCGCAATACACGGGCATCTTCGTGATCACGTTGGGCTTCATGATTCAGTGGCCCACCTTAGCAACACTGCTGCTCTGGCCGTTCGTGATCTGGATGTACGTCCGGCTCGCCAAGCGGGAGGAACGCGACGTGCTGCAGCAGTATCCAGAGTACAGGGCGTATATGAACCGGACGCCACGGTTCGTGCCGCGCCTGTTCGTCGGTCCCCATTCCCCACCGCAGACTCCGATGCTGCTGCTGTTGATTATCGCGGTTGCCGTGACCGGCACCGTGCACGATAGGGCATTGTCGTTGGGACCAGCATTTGGAGCAGCGCGCGAGGCTGGTTCTTACCACGAATGCGATCCCATAAACCACAAAGGAGCCCACCATGGGCCGCAGATCTAATCGTATAGCCGCTTCCTGTGCCATCGTGCTATGGCTGACCGGCTGCCAAGCGACTCCGGACTCCGAGTCGGGCTCCCCTCGCCTTGGCGACACGCGGGTAGATGAGACCGGTCAGGCGTGGCGTCTCATCGACGACATGGTACATGACGACCCATATCCCGAACGTCGGTGGGTTCGCATCGAGAGGATTGACCCACAGTGATGCTGAGAGCGCGTCGCCCTGAAGCAGTATCCGGAGTAGCCGGGCGCATCGACCGGACGCCGCGTTGCATCCCACACCCGCGTGGTGCGCCCAGACACCATAGACCGCGAGCGCCCATGACCTAGGCGAGCCGACGGTTGCACGATGCCACACAACGCCGCGGCTTGGCAGAACACGTCAATAGGGACAGGCACCTGCCTGTCTCCAACAAAGAAGGGAACTGACCATGGCGGCGAGAACAGTTTCTCAGACCGCGCACGCCACGAGATTCGCCATATCCGCACCGGACGCTCATCACGTCTTCGTTGCGGGCTCGTTCAACGATTGGAGTCAGCTGTCGCATCCATTGGAAAAGACCGGCGCGGGCGAGTGGGAGGTGGTGATCGACCTTCCCGCTGGCCGCTACGAGTACAAGTTCATCATCGATGGTCAATGGTGTTGCGAGCCGAAGTGCGATGATGCCCCCGCCAGGGAATGCCCGGGCTGCTCCCCGAATGAGTTCGGAACGCTGAATCGCGTGATCGAAGTGCCCGCGCCGTAGGCATGTGGCGTACGACTTCGCTTCTGAGGCCGGCCGACACGATGTCGGCGAGTAAAGCACATGACGCATGAGCACCACAACCAGACGCACACCGAGCATGGGGAGACTCGGCCGTCGAGCACAGGCCACCATGATCATCACAGCCATCATGCCCACATGGTGGCTGACTTCAGGAAGCGATTCTGGATCTCATTGATCTTGACGCTTCCAGTGGTTGTGTTGGCGCCCATGATCCAGTCGTGGCTGGGCGTCGAAGAGCGGCTGCGCTTCCCTGGCGACTCGTACGTGCAATTCGCGTTCGCGTCGGTGGTGTATTTCTATGGTGGCTGGCCGTTCCTCAAGGGCCTGTTCACCGAACTCCGACAACGCATGCCCGGCATGATGACGCTGATCGCGCTGGCGATCTCCGTGGCGTACTTCTACTCCAGCGCGGTCGTCTTTGGTCTCGAGGGGGAGGTCTTCTTCTGGGAGCTCGCCACGCTCATCGACATCATGCTCGTCGGGCACTGGATCGAGATGCGGTCGGTGATGGGCGCCTCCGCGGCTCTGGAGAAGCTGGTCAAGCTCATGCCATCCGATGCGCATCTCGTCGAGGAGGACGGGAATACGCGCGAAGTGAAAGTGACCGATCTCGAGCACGGCGACCGCGTGCTGATCAAGCCCGGCGAGAAGATCCCGACCGACGGCGTCATCATCGACGGACGCTCCACGATCAACGAGGCGATGCTGACCGGCGAGAGCCAGCCGGTCGAGAAGTCCGAGGGCGACCAAGTCATCGGCGGTGCCATCAACGGTGAATCGGCGTTCACGATCGAGGTCCAGCGTACCGGCGGCGAGACCTACCTCGCGCAGGTCATCGAGATGGTCCGGCAGGCGCAGGAGTCGAAGTCCCGCACCCAGGACCTAGCGAACCGGGCTGCCCTCTGGCTCACGATCATCGCGATCTCAGTAGGCACGATCACCCTCGTGACCTGGCTTCTCATCGGCAAGCCGTTCGACTTCTCGCTCGAGCGCGCGGTGACGGTGATGATCATCGCGTGCCCTCATGCCCTCGGCCTTGCGGTGCCGCTAGTCGTCGCCGTTTCCACTTCGATCTCCGCCAGCAACGGGTTGCTGATCCGCGATCGGACCGCATTCGAGCGGGGTAAGGACATTGATGCCATCGTCTTTGACAAAACCGGCACGCTGACCGAGGGGCGTTTCGGCGTCACCGACGTCATCGCGTTGGGACCGCGGTCGGAGGATGAACTCCTGCGGCTGGCGGCGAGCCTCGAGAGCCAATCGGAGCATCCGATTGCCGAGGGAGTTGTGCGCGGGGCCGAGGAGCGCGGCGTTGCGTTCACGGCGCCCCGGGACTTTCGGGCTATCCCCGGCCGAGGCGCCGAGGCCATCGTAGATGGCACCCCAGTGATGATTGTCAGCCCGGGCTATCTGCGCGAGCACAACCTTGACGTGAATGACGAGCGAGTCACGACGGTGGCGGCGCAAGGCAAGACCGTCGTGTACGTGATTGTCGACGGTCACGTCGAGGGCGCGATTGCTCTCGCCGACATCATCAGACCCGAATCCCGAGAGGCTCTGACGCGGCTCAAGGCCATGGGTATCCAGGTGATGATGCTCACGGGCGACGCCGAAGCAGTAGCGAAGTGGGTCTCCGAAGAGCTCGGGTTGGATGACTATTTCGCTGAGGTCCTGCCCGATCAGAAGGCCGCCAAGATCAAGGAGGTGCAGTCGCGCGGGCTCGTCGTCGCGATGACAGGCGACGGCGTGAACGACGCGCCTGCGCTTACGCAGGCTGATGTCGGCATCGCCGTCGGTGCAGGCACGGATGTCGCGATCGAATCGGCAGACATCATTCTCGTTCGCTCCGATCCGCGTGACGTGACCGCCGTCGTCGAACTGTCGCGCGCCACGTATCGCAAGATGGTGCAGAACCTCTGGTGGGCGACGGGCTACAACGCGTTCGCCATCCCGGCAGCGGCCGGGGTCTTGTATCCGCTGGGGATCGTGCTGTCGCCCGCGATGGGTGCCGTACTCATGTCGCTGTCGACGGTCATCGTGTCGATCAATGCCCGGTTCCTTCGTGTGGCCCGGAATGACGCTGGCTACACATCGCAGAAGGCAACGACGAGAACCGCACCGTCCCGCACCACATGACCTCCGTCTAGTGACTTGCATCGAGCGGAGAGCAAGGCCCCAAACATGAGCGACAAGAAGACGAATCACGCTGACGCACGCGACAAGTCGTCGGTCGATGAGACAGCGGACCGAAAGCACGCATCGGCCGCGCCGCCACCGCCGAGTCCTTCACCATCCCGTAGTCCACGCGTAATGACTGTCGTGGCGTTCGCTGTCGTGGTGGTCGTGTCGATGTGGATCGGCGGTTCATGGGGCGGCCTTCTTGCCGACCTCGGGCGTCGAGCGCTCGATGGCAAGGGGGAAGAAGCGATGCCCTCAGTCGGTAGCGGCGGCCACGCCCACGGCGGCGGACCCCCCGCAGCGCCGACAGGACCCGGCCAAGACGGCGGCACGATCACGATCGATCCGGTGATGTCGCAGAACATCGGAGTGCGCATCGCGGAAGTCGCCTCCGGACCGCTGATCAAGACCATCCGCACGGTCGGGACCGTCGACTACGACGAAACCCGCGTGCGTGACGTCAACCTCAAGGTCCCCGGCTGGATCGAACGGATCTACGTGGACTATCTCGGCGCTGCGGTCGAGGCGGGTCAACCTCTCTTCGACTTCTACTCCCCCGACCTGTTCGCGGCACAAGAAGAGTACCTGCTGGCATGGCGGAATCGCGACAAGATCGGCGCCGACTTCGTGCCAGACGCGGCCGAAGGAGCGCAGGACCTGGTCGCGGCCGCTCACACGCGGCTGAAGTACTTCGACATTACCGATGAGCAGATCGAGGAGCTGCAACGACAGGATCAACCGCAGAAGACGATGACCATGCGCAGCCCGCACAGCGGCATTGTCATGGCCAAGCACGCGAACGAAGGCATGCGGGTTGAGTTGGGAATGCAGGCGTATCGCATCGCCGACCTCTCAAAGGTGTGGGTCATGGTCGCGTTGTACGAGTACGAGCTTCCCTTCACGAGTGTTGGGCAGCGGGCGACGTTGAGCTTGTCCTACGTTCCCGGCCAAGCCCTCGAGGGCGAGGTGATCTACATCTACCCCTACATGGAGACGAAGACTCGCCAAGCCATGGTGCGACTCGAGTTCGACAATCCCGGACTGCTGCTGAAGCCCGGGATGTACGCCAACGTGGAGTTGAAGGCAACGCTGGCCGAGCGTGCCACGCTCGCTCCCCGATCCGCCGTCATCGACACCGGCGAGCGTCAGATCGCCTTCGCGAGTCTTGGTGAGGGCAGGTTCGAGCCACGCAACGTCCGAATCGGCGTCGAGACTGAGGACGGCATGGTGCATGTCCTCTCCGGCCTTCAGCCCGGCGAACTGGTCGTCGTTAGCGGCCAGTTCCTGCTGGACAGCGAGGCGAAGGTACGGGAGGGGACCGCGCGAATGTCGAAGGGGAGGCTCGCCGCCGATGAACCGCCAGCGATGGATCAAGCCCCGATGTGGCCCGAACCGGCGGGGTCGTACTTCGGCCGGGCGCTCGACGCGTACTTTGGTATCGGCGATGCATTGGCACGGGATACTCCTGAAAAGGTATGGGCCCGAGCCCGCGTGCTCGCCGACGCGGTCGCCGGGTTGTTCGCCGCGGAGATACCAGGTGGTCCGGAGTTCTGGAAGCAGCACCCTGAAGCGGTCACCATCGGAGTCGAGGCCTTGGGCCTCGCATCCGAATCGGACTTGAGCGGTGCCCGCCTGCGGTATGCCAACCTCAGCGTTGCACTCGCGGACTTTGTTATGGCGACCGGCGTGCCTCCCGACTTCGGCACAACCGTACTGAAGCTGCGTTGTCCGATGGTTCGCGACGGCCAAGGAGGGAGTATCTGGCTCCAACCCGATGGCGTCGTCCGCAACCCGTACTTCGGGCGGCAAATGCAGGAGTGCTTCGAGGAGCGCACCGTCCTGCCCGTGACCGGATCGACCCACAGTCCCGGGCAGCACGAGAGCTCAAGGGACATGCCATGATCGCCGCGCTTATCGAACGATGCCTCCGCGCCCCCGCAATGGTCCTGTTGCTGACGGCCTTCGTCGTTGCTGCCGGCGTCTGGTCGGTACAGAGCATCAGCATCGACGCCATCCCGGATCTGTCCGACGTACAGGTGGTCATCCGGACCGAATTCCCAGGTCAGGCTCCCCAGATCGTCGAAGACCAGGTGACGTATCCGCTCACCACCGCCATGCTCGCGGTGCCGTACGCGAAGGTCGTACGTGGCTACAGCATGTTCGGCACGAGCTTCGTCTACATCATCTTCGAGGATGGAACCGACATGTACTGGGCGCGCAGTCGCGTGCTCGAGCAACTCAGCTTCGTGGCCGGAGCGCTGCCCAGGGACGTGTCTCCGCAGCTCGGGCCGGACGCGACCGGTGTCGGCTGGATCTTCGAATACGTGCTCGTGACCGGCGAGTATTGTCCCGACCATCCCAATGGTCTGTGGCACGATCCAGTCGATGACCGCTGGTTTGCAGATCCTCTCGATGTTCAGTCAGAAAAGGGCTTAGAGCACCACCTCGTGCACCATCGCGTGTTTCCGCGGGAACGCGTCAACTACCTCGATGCGGTCGAGAATCACCGCTATGAATCGCTCGAGAGTGCGCCGCCGGAAGTCCGTGACCGATTGCAACGTGTCGTCCTGACGAAGGGATATGAACGGTGCCCGCTGGATGGGAACGAACTGAAGCGGAGCACCGCTGATCTGTCAGACTTGCGTGGCCTGCAGGATTGGTACCTGCGCTACGAGTTGACCGCGGTCAGCGGCGTCAGCGAGGTCGCGTCTCTCGGCGGCTTCGTGAAGCAGTACCAGGTCGTAGTCGATCCCGTCAAGCTGCTCGCGTTCGACTTGCCGCTGGCCCATGTCATGATGGCGGTGAAGCGATCGAACGCCGACGTCGGCGGGCGACTCATCGAGGTCAGTGAAACCGAGTACATGGTCAGGGGCGTCGGCTACCTGGGCACGCTGACCGACGAAGAAGTCACGGCCGCCCATGCCGCGAACCAGTCGCTCGAGCAGCTACGGACGGACCGAGCCCTCGAAGAATTGGGAATGGCCTCGTTGGGCTCCACCGAGGACGGTACACCGATCTACCTGCAAGACGTCGCCGAAATCCGAATAGGTCCGGAGATCCGGCGCGGAGTGCTCGACTGGAACGGCGATGGCGAGGCCGTCGGTGGCATCATCGTCATGCGCTTTGGCGAGAACGCCCGTGGTGTCATCCAGCGCGTACGGACCAGGCTCTCCGATCTCGAGAGAGGCCTTCCTCCCGGCGTGGGAATCGAAGTCGGCTACGACCGCTCCGACCTCATCACGCGATCGGTCCGGACACTCACGAACACGATGATCCAGGAGATCATCGTCGTCACACTCATATGCATCGTGTTTCTCTTGCACGTACGGAGCGCCTTCGTGGCGGTGTTCGTGCTTCCGACAGGTGTGCTGCTCACACTGACGATCATGAACTTGTTCGGCATCAATGCCAACATCATGAGCCTGGGGGGCATCGCGATTTCGATCGGTGTGATGGTCGATAGCTCCATCGTGATGGTCGAGAACGCCCATAAACACATCGAGCATCAGAAGGAGCGCGTAGCAGCCGGGTTCGAGTCGGTTCCACGCGTTCAGCTCATCGCGACGGCCGCGCGCGAAGTCGGCCCAAGCCTCTTCTTCGCGCTCCTCATCATCACCGTCAGCTTCATTCCAGTGCTTGCGCTCGGCGAGCAGGCGGGGCGTCTATTCAAGCCCCTCGCTTACACCTACATCTTCGCGATGGGCAGCAGTGCGATTCTCGCCGTAACCATCATTCCCGTGCTGATGACGATGTTCGTCTCGGAACAGGTGATCCCATCCACCCTGAGCTACTGGACTCGCCTGACGCTCTACATCTCCATCATCGTCGTGCCGGCTCTTGTCTTGTCAGTGTGGCCTCCCGCACCGTTGGCAGCATCGCGCTGGTGGCTGGCGGGCGGTTGGCTGGTGCTCAGCGCGGTGATCGTGCTCCCGCAGAGAATCATGCGAGAAGATCGCCTGCCCGCCGGCCGGCTGCTGCTGTGGGTCTTCCGGCCGATCTTCACACTCAGCATGCGATTCTGGCCGTTGACGCTCACGGCGGCGCTCGTACTGGCGCTGTCCGCGGCGGTGCCGTTTCAGAGACTCGGCAGCGAGTTCATGCCGCCCCTTGAGGAAGGCGACCTCCTTTATATGCCCAGCGCCGACCCCGGCATCTCCATGACCAAGGCTCGCGAGCTTCTCCAGCAGACCGACAAGTTGGTGCGCTCGTTCCCGGAGGTGCAAAGTGTGATGGGCAAGATCGGCCGTGCCGAGACCGCCACCGATCCCGCCCCGCCGCCCATGTTCGAAACGGTCGTGACGCTGAAGCGCGACAAGGCCGATTGGCGACAGGTCGCTCGATCGTTTCAGAACTGGCCCATTGGCACCAGATGGCTGGCCAGGATGCTCAAGGGAGACACTCGTCCTATCACCGTCAACGAGCTGGTCTACGGCTACGAAGAGCCACGCGCGGATGGCAGCGCTACTACGGTGCCGGGGCTCGATCAGACGCTGCGGATCCCGGGCCTGACCAACGCTTGGACCATGCCCATCAAGACTCGCATCGACATGCTGTCGACCGGCATCAAGACGCCCGTCGGCGTCAAGGTCATGGGCCCGGACCTGCCGACACTGGCTAGTCTGAGTAGCCGGATCGCTTCAGTGCTTACGAATGATGACGCGACCGCGCACTACACCGCGAGCGCGTTTCCCGAGAAGTCCGTCGGCGGCAACTACTTCGACATCCGAATCGATCGCAAGGAGATCGCCCGCTACGGCCTGAGCGTCGTCGACGTACAGGACGTGATCATGACCGCGATGGGCGGAATGAATGTGTCCTCGACCGTCGAGGGTCTGGAACGCTATCCGATCAACGTGCGTTACCCCCATGAGCTGCGCGACAATCTGCCGGCCCTGCAGCGTACGCTGGTCGCCACGCCTTCCGGTGCACAGCTACCTCTCGGCCAACTGGCTGCGTTCGTCGTTCACAAAGGCGCGCCGCAGATCAAGAGCGAGAACGCACGCCTCACGAGCTGGGTCTTCGTCGACATCAAAGACATTGACGTAGGCACGTATGTGGCCAAGGCCCAACGGGTCGTCGCCGAGCAGGTCGATCTGCCTGCTGGCTATACGGTCATCTGGTCAGGTCAATTCGAGTACATGCAGGCCGCCCGCAAGCGGCTGCTCATCGTTGCCCCAATCACTGCAGTGCTGATCGTCTTGCTCCTCTATATGTCGACACGCAGTTGGATTCGCGTCGCAATGGTCCTCTTGACCGTACCGCTGAGTCTCATCGGTGCGTTCTGGCTGCTCTGGGCATTGGAATACAACATGTCGGTGGCGGTCTGGGTCGGCATCATCGCGTTGGCCGGGCTTGATGCCGAAATGGGCCTCGTGCTGCTCCTCTACCTCGACCTCAGCCACAAGCGCCAAGCTTCAGAGGGGTGCATGCGCGACGCTAACGACCTGTGGCACGCGGTCTACCGCGGCACGCTCGAGCGCGTGCGGCCCATCACGATGACGACGATGACATCCTTCATCGCGTTGACTCCCTTGCTCGTCGCAACTGGCGCAGGTGCCGACACGATGCGCCGCTTGGCCGTCCCCGTGATCGGCGGACTGGCAACCGGCTATGTCGGTGTGCTACTGGTCCTGCCCATCGTCTACTACCTCATCAAGCGCACGGCCATGCTGCGGGACTCGTATCGGGCGGCGCGACGGCCGGAACTGACCGCGGAGGCTATCTGATCGCATGCGGCACACAAACGGCCTCTCTGCCTCGGGAGTCTCTCCGGAGATCAAACCAATGAGCACCTACAACGTGACTGCGATCATCCGAAGCGAATTGCTCGCACAGGTCGAGTTAAGCCTTCAAGAGCTTAACATCCGCGGCGTCTCCATCTCGACGGTCAAGGGGTATGGAGAGTCCACCAATCTCGCCAATCACGATTGGACCGTCAGGCATGCACGACTCGAGATCTTCGCCAGCCACGAGATGGTGGATCGGATCGTGGGCGCGATCCGCAGCAGCGCGTGTACTAACGCGGCGGGCGACGGCATTGTCGCAGTCATGCCGGTTGATCGCGTCGTCCGTATCCGAACCGGTGCACCGTTCGAAGCAAGGCGACCCATTCCGAGGTCGCTACCGGCCGTCGTCAATGATCGACCTCGTGTGCCCCTGTTTGGTGTTGCCTTGGCGATTCTCATCGGCGTAGTCGTACTCTGTGGATTCTTTGCGCCGATTGAGCACCGTCTGCACCTACTCTCGTTGGCCCTCCTGCTGACCCTGGCGCTCACCGTGCTGATCGGCGCCTACCGGGCGGTGTCGCCGCGCGCACTTCCGGACGACATGAACTCAGAGCGGAGTGCGCCTGTAGCTCCGTCGGCGAACGGGGATGTCAATGCCCCATCGCAGGGCGCGCCGTCATGAGTCGTCGTCACGGTAGCGAGACGGTTGGAATGCTGGGCCTCACCGCCCACGTGTCTGAGCACCGCACGGAACACCGCTCCCTGCGGCACGGCACACGATGGCTGTGCCTCATCAGCTCCCTTGCGCTGGTTGCCTGCAAGACAGTCGATCCGACAGAACAGCTCGACTCGGTCCGCGCACTCGAAGCCGAACGGGGTGGGCGGCTACTCGTGTGGGAGCAGAGCCAGGATGATGCTTCGCTCATCGCTATCCGCCTCGACGCGCTACTACACGATGGACTAACTCGGGATGATGCCGCCACGATCGCCGTATTGAACAACCGCACATTGCAAGCAGAATACGAGGCGCTGGGCCTGGCAGCGGCGGAGGTTCTTCAGGCTGAACTGCCGTCCAATCCGACTCTTCGGGGCGCCGTGCTCTTCCCGGTGTCCGCGGGGGATTCCTCGCTGGGTCTTATGGCATGGCTGTCAGACCTTTGGTTGATCCCGACGAGGAAGGATGTTGCTTCGCTCCGGTCGACTTCCACCGAACTCAAGGTGGCACAGATGATCCTGGCGACAGCGCACGAGGCCATTGCCGCCTGGGACGGAGTGGTCTGTGCACGTCGGATGGCACAGGTCGCGCGCGAGCTCGAAGATGCGCTGCACCATCGGAGCGAGCTGATACGACAGTTGTACGACAACGGCTTCGTCGACAAAGTGGAGTGGACGAGCGCAGTGGAAGACCTACTCCACCAGAGCCTCGTCGCGCGGAGACGCGAGTATCTCGTTCAGGAAGCCGCTGCCCGGCTGGCGGTAGCCTTGTCACTTGAAGGCGCCGCCGAGCGCGTTCCGGAAAACGCGACACTCGTGCGTGCGACGATCGATGACACACTGTCGGTTGCTGCGCTCCTTGACGAGGCCATGTCGCGGAGGCTCGACCTGATGGACGCACGAGTCGCCGTCCAGTTGACCGCTCGTCGTCTCGACCTGGAGCGGGCGCTGGTTTGGCGATCCGTCTCCGTCGGCGTGTCGTACGAAGGAGACTTCGAGTCCGTTGCCTCGGACGCTCAGAATCCCCTCGGCCCAACATTCTCGATTGAGATCCCAATCTTCGATCAAAACCAGGCGGGTATCGCAGCCGCGAACTTCCGCCTCCGTCGAGCGACCAAGACCCTCGCGGCCGCGCGCCACCGCGCGCGCGCGGAGGTTGTGACGGCCTGGCGCGCCTGGCAAATGACAGCCGCCCAACTGGACACTATCGAGGGCGACTTGAACGACACGATCGAAATGACGGATCGCTACGCCCGCACTTGGAATGATCGCATTGACGGGAGCTACCTCGATGTCCTCGGTGCTTCGGCACGACGTCTCCGGCTCGACGCGCTGTGGATCGAGAAGGTGTTGGAGCTCAACGGCCGCCAGTTGCAGCTCGAGAGGGCCGTGCTCAGCGGCTAGGTGCGGCGATCGCGACAGGCATCGAATGCGGCATGCCAGAGGACTCCTAGATGACGGGCACTCGAGGATCGAGTACAGGCGAGCTAGTGCCAACGTCGCGCATTCGGCGCACCGCCGTCATCGCAGCGCTTCTACTCCTCGTCTCCGCAGTGCACTTCGTAACACCAGTCGAGTCGCTGCTGTTCCACGGCGTCCATGTCGTGATGCGGAAGCTATTCGTGCTTCCCGTCGTGCTTGGGGCAGCGTGGTTTCAACTGCGCGGCGCGGTGATTGCGGCGACGGTCGCAACCCTCCTCTTCTCGATGCATGCTGCTGTACAGTGGCATGGACACACACCGGAGAACATCAACCAGGCGGGCGAGGTGATCAGCATCTGGATCGTCGCGATCTTCGCGGGCGTCCTGTTTACACGCGCGCGCAGACTCTCGGACGCCCTCGTGGCAACGCATCACGGAACCGTGCTTGCCCTCGTGGCAGCACTGGATGTACGGGAGCACGACACGCAGGTTCACTCTCGGCGAGTGCAGGCATTTGCCCTGGCAATCGCCGGTGAGCTACGACTCGGTCGACTGAACACGCGATCGCTCTCGCTTGGAGCTCTCTTGCACGATGTAGGCAAGATCGGCGTTCCAGATTCAGTACTGCTCAAGCGAGGTCCCCTCGACGACGGCGAGTGGACAATGATGCGCCGCCACCCGGAGGTTGGCCGACGGATCCTCGCGGGTGTGCCCTTCCTTGAGCGTGCCGTCCACGTTGTCTATGCGCATCACGAGCGATTCGACGGGAGCGGCTACCCACAGGGACTGTCCGGTGAGCGCATACCCATCACGGCACGCGTGTTCGCCGTGGCCGATGTCTTCGACGCACTCATCTCTGCCCGCCCCTACAAGGAGGCGATTCCGGTTGATGACGCACGACGCATCATCCTGGCGAACTCGGGAAGCCACTTCGATCCGACCGTGGTTGCGGCGTTCGAGCGTATCTGCCCCGACAGATGGCGAGCGATCATCGACCGGATCGAGACTGATGAGGCTCTGCCGTTCGAACGGGTGCATGACGACGATCGCACTGCCCACGGCCACCAAGCACCGACGGATGTCTGAGATCGAAGGTGACTATGACGCCAGTAGCGACAGGCCTCCAATGCTCGTAGTCAGTTCCATGAGGATGAGAGAACAGATAGGTAGCCCCAATGCGATCGGCACGTAGCGAGCCCCACGTGATCAACAGGCGATCGGCAAGCAGCAAGACCCATGCTGCAGCCCAGGCCATCCTGGGAATGGCGATCGGTGTGCTGGTCCTTCATCCAACGGCGATGATCGTCGCCGGGATGGATCATGGCACTTCCGACGAAGGTATGTGGCCTTTTATCAAGCGTGCGTGGAGCTCGTTCCGGCCAGAGATGCTGACGATGACCGGAGCGTTTGCAGCCTTGGGCGGGACGATCGGGCTGACCTTCGCACTGAACACCTTCGCCATGCGCAAGCGCGATCGCGCCATCGGGCATCTCACGAGGGAGCTTGCACGCGATGTCGGTTCGATCATCGCCGGTGGCGAGACTCACGAAATCGAGTTCAAGTCCACCGGCCGGTGGGATATGCGGCTCCAGAAGGTCAACAAGGTGATGGAGTTGGTCATCGCAAAGACACTCGCGGCGTTCCTCAACCACGATGGGGGCAGTCTCCTCATTGGGGTTGCCGACGATGGCGCGATCGTCGGGCTGGAATTGGACTACGCAACGCTGAAGCACCAGAGTCGCGACGGCTTCCAGCAATTCCTGATGACGCTGATCAAGGAACGCATGGGCGGAGACGTGTGTTCCCTGATTCATCCGACCTTCGCGAGCCTCGACGGCCACGACGTCTGCAGGGTCATCGTGGAGCCCGCGCATCGTCCGGTCTACGTGAAGGACGGGGGAGTAGCCCGGTATTTCGTACGAACCGGGAGCATCAGTAGGAAGCTCGATGTGGAAGAGGCCATGCAGCATGTCGCACTGCGGTGGCCGCGCCGAGCCGCACCGAGACTCCGAGTGCGTTCGAGGGCTGGAGACGGGCCGTGATCCGGTTACATGCGATCTCAAACGGCGAGCAGTTGCCGCAATCGCGGCCTTTGACAAGATCATCTGTGACTGATGTCCCAAGTTCAGCGAGCGGCGTGGACCGATGAAGTTGCGCCGTGCCACCGGATGTAATACGCGGGTTGCTCATTCCATGACCAAGCCGCGCTGCGAGATCGGAGCGCCGCCGCACGAGACCGTGGTGCGTATAGGTGAACTCGCGTCCGCTCACGGCCGTGGTGCGCAGCGCGGGCTCGGCCGCGAGACCGAGACAACATTCCCGAAGGAGTTCAGATCATGAGACCCATTGTGACTCTCCCGTGCGTCCTCGCCACGATCGCCGCGATTGCCGGCTGCCAATCAACACCGCCGCCCCGCTCGACACTCGACGGGTCGCGTGGCGTTGTCTGCCCCAAGTGTGAAATGGTGTGGATTGAGACTCTCGATATGAACGACCCCTACATGACGACCATGATCAGTGAGGAGGTGATGCGCTGCCCTGACTGCGAGTCAGCCATTGCCCACTTCTTCCGAACTGGCGAACTGCGTCACTACTGTGACTCATGCGAGGGCACTCTCTGGTACTGCGAAACAGAGTAGGCGCCGGGGAACGTGCTGCCCGACGAGGGCCAGCGAGCGAGATCCGACGTGAGCGAATGGAGGAGTCGCGAATGAACACCGCTGATCGATCACACGGCATGTGGATACTTATCGTCTGCATCCCGGCCCTACTCCTGTTCATCGCACTGGCCGGGATGGGCGTCGGATTTCATCCGGGCCTGATCTGGGACATTCTGATTCTCTGCTGCGTCGTCATGTTGTACTTCATGGCGGGCATGGGCCACACAGAGCACGGCGTGTCGACGCAACCTGAACGGCCACGGGCTAGTGCCGTTTCCAGTCAGAGGGTTTCGCGCCCATGATACGGCTCACGCGGCCCGCCTCCTGCGGTAGACGGCCCAGTCCTTCATGGTGATCTGGCGGCGTCGGTTGCGCCAGGCGAGGTAAGCGAAGATCGCAGCCTGCATCTCGTCGTGGCTCCGGTAGTCGGTGTTGTCGAGAGTGAACTTCTCGAGCGCGGTGAAGTGGCACTCGATGCGATTGATCCACGAGGCGTTCGTGGGCGTCCAGTAGAACCGGATGGCGTTGGTCCGAGCGTAGGCGAGGATCTCCGGGCGTGAGTGGAACGTCGCGTTGTCGAGGACGATGTGGAGCGTGCCGCGGTTCCGGTATCGCCGTCGCACCCACCGAAGGAACGACAGGAAGGTGCGGCGGTTCTTCTTCTCGACGAAGTAGCCGGTCAGCGTGTCTCGATCGAGGTCGTAGACGCCCATGAAGTGACGAACGCCTCCCGTGCGGTGATAGGTTGCTCGGAGCCGATCGACATGGCCGGTGCGGGCGTAATGCTTCCCGTGCCGAGGAACCAAGTTCAACGGCCCGAACTCATCGACACAGAGCCGGATGCCGCCGGGCGGCTTGTGGTCGTAGAGTCGCCGGATTCGGCGGTATTTCGGCCAGAACTCGGGATCGTTCGACTCCTTCCAGGTCTTCGTGTGTCGCCATCGGATGCCGCACCAGCGCAGGAGCTGGCGGAGCCACTCCAACGAGATCGAGGCGACGATTCTCTGCTCGACGAGGTAGTCCCGCAGCTTCGCCAGCGACCAGACGCTCATCCCGATGAGCTGCCGAGGCGGCGAGAGAGCGACTTCGCCGATCCGTTCGACGATGTCCGCCGTGAACTGGCGAGGCTCGCCTCTGGAACAAAAGTACGGATACCAGCTGATCGCGTCGATGCCGCCCTCATTGAACCGGTGGATGATCCGTCTCACCCACTGGGGGCTGAGCCCAACCCCTTGGGCGATCTCCCGGTTGCAAAGTCCGTCTCGAGACAGCAGAATGACCCTCGCTCGCCGGCTGTTGACCGCGTTGGACAGTTGCCGTTTCAACCGTTGCAGCTTCCTGCCTTCGTGCGGTCGCAGCCTCCTTGCCGCGACCTTGTCCATGAATTGGCTCCGTCTTCGCGTCCCCTGTGAAGCGGAGCCTCTTTTCTACCTAAACTTGCACGATCGCGCCACTTGCGACCGAAGTCGTACGGCGCGAAACACACTGAGTTGAAACGGCACTAGTGGCCGGCCGGATCACCGGGTTTCGGCTTCTGCGACGGCGGTAGCGTCGAACTCGTCGATGTGACACCAACCCCGCTCGAGCAGGACCGGCACGCAGGGGTCGATAACCCTGTAGATGATCTGGAGCCCGTCGCGTCGACTGGTCACTACGCTGATTTCGGCCAGCCGCTGGAGCTGGTTCGAGACGGCCTGAGCGGTCATCTCGACCTCTCGAGCGAGGTCGCTGACGTTGAGTTCCCCCGCACGGATCATGGCATGGAGCAATCGCAGCCGAGTCGGGTGAGCAAGGCTCTTGAAGAGCACCCCGAGGCGCTCCGCTTCCCCGACGTCGATGAGCGAACGAGCCGGCAACGGCGGTTTTGGTCGACAGGTGTCCATAGATCATCCGCATCCAGAATCGACCCAGGAAGTGCTGGACCGCCCTTGACAATTACACGATAGGGTGTAATAGTCAAGGCGATAGTCGGGTTTTGCGGCTTCCTGTACCTATGCGATTGCACCCCGTCATCTCGATCATGCTCGCCGCCTGGTTCGCCCTGGGCAGCACGCTCGGTCCGCGCTTCCTGTGCTCATGTGCCGATGGGACAACCACCGTCGAGTTCGGACACCGGTTCTGCTGCGACACGGACGACTCCTGCTGCGAATCGTGCAACGGCGATTCAGCTGTAGACGAGGAGTCGATCGATCCATCGCTCGACGCGTGGGTATGTGCTGACGGCTGCAAGTCCGCGCCTCTCGGAGGCGAAACCACACTGGCACTCGACCGCGCGGAGAAAGATGCGTCTCGATTCTCTCCGACGTTGGCGGCGATTCCCTTCCACCAACTTCGCGACGAACGTTTCGTCTTGCCGCGCCGAGGGATGCTTGAGAGAGCGCATGCGCCGGGGCATTGCGCCACCGGTACGTCCCGACTTCGATCCGTGATCCTGCTTGTCTAGAAAAGATCTGGGCTGTCGCGCCCTCTGGGGCGCTCATTTCACACCCAGTGCTCGGCATGTGCCGAGCGGCTCTTTTCCAGTCGAGCGGAGTCCATGCGGTCGTTCCCCATCTCACTCATCATTGCCGGCTTGGCGTCTATCGCGCTCTCTGCGTGCGCGCCATCACCATTCGATTTCGAGCCGCCAGAGTCGAGTCCTCTGCTGCGCGAGCTGCCGAGGTACTCGGCTCCAGCGAATCCCGATCATTCGCGACAGGCCGCTGAAGCAGTATCGACCTCCGGGGATCTGACGCTGCGGAGCGCGCTCGCCGCGGCGCTCTTGAGCAATCCTGCGCTTCGCGCGGCCGCCTGGGAGCCGCGTCTCGCGGAGGCGAATCGGCTGCAGGCCGGCTTGTCGCCAAACCCCGAGATTGGACTCGAACTCGAGAACTTCGCGGGCACTGGTGCGCTTGGCGGAACAGATGCCCTGGAGACAACGCTCGTCCTCAGCCAACTGATCGAACTGGGAGGAAAGAAGGACCGCCGCATCGAGGTTGCCGACAGCGCGTGGACAGTGTCCGCGCTCGACTACGAGGCCGAGCGGCTCGACGTCGTGACAGAGACCGCTGCACGGTTCGTTCGTGTCCTCAAGCTTCAGCAGCAGGTGCAATTCGCCGAACGCGCAAGGGCGCTCGCGGAGGAGAGCCGGCGGGTCATCGACCGTCGAGTCCAGGCTGGTGACGTTTCCCCGATCGACGAAATCAAGGCAAGGCTCGAAAGCGAGTCAGCACGCATCGCCTCCGACCGCCTCAAGCGGGAGCTTGACGCTGCTCGTCGAGACCTCAGCGGCATGTGGGATGAGACAATTCCTGCTTTCGGGACCGCCCTCGGATCATTGGACGAAGTCATGGACGTCCCTTCCCTTGACGAGTTGACCAACCGCATCGAATCACATCCCGAGGTTCAACGGTGGGTCGCTGAGACCGAACGACGGAGGTCGGCCGTTGAGCTTGAGCGAGCCCAGGCCGTTCCAGACGTCAATGCGGGCCTCGGGATTCGCTACGTCAACGAGATCGATGACGCGGCCCTCGTCGGAGGGGTGTCAGTGCCCCTCCCGTTGTTCGATCGGAACCAAGGCGGCATTCTGGCTGCTCGCCTGCGTGCCGCGCAAGCGCTCGATGAGGGCCGGGCGTCGCAGCGCGAGTTGGCCACCCGACTCGTGCGAGAACACTCACGGCTAACCGCGGCGTTCCACGAAGCGCAGTCCATCGACTCCGCACTCCTCCCGGCTGCACGCGATGCATACGACGCGACGCGGCGCGCGTACGACGAGGGCAAGCTCCCGTACCTCGACGTCCTCGACGCCCAAAGAACACTGTTCGACACAGAAGCACAACGCTTGGAGGCGTTGGCGGAATACCACAGCGCGCTGGTTCAGGTTGAAGGACTCATCTCGGCGCCCATGAGCACTCTCCGACAGAGTGCGCCCGATGCCTCCGAGCATCTAGGAGACACACCATGACGATGACTCGACTCCACTGGTTCAGGGGCCCCGTTGTTGCGGGCCTCGTCTTCACGGCGTTGGTACTCGCCGCCTGCGACAAGGAGACAGACTCCTCGGCGCCATCCGGCGAGTCCCCGCAGTCTGTTGTGACGACGGCCGCACATACACATGATTCCGGCGAGACCTGCTACATGTGCGATGCATCCAAGCGAGAGGCTGGTCGCCTCTGGTGCCGGGAGCACGCCCGATACGAGGACCGCTGTTGGATCTGCCAGCCGCAACTGGAAGACGCATCACGACCGTATTGCGAGGAGCACTTCCTCTATGAGGATGAGTGCTTCCTCTGCGACCCGTCGCGCGCATCATCCGGCGGAGACGACGAGTCGGCGGCCAAGGGCCCGCACGGGCATGGTGTCGATGAGACGTGCTTCATCTGCGACGCTTCCAAGCGGGAGACTGGACGGTTGTGGTGCCGCGAGCACGACAGGTACGAGGATCGATGCTGGATCTGCCAGCCGCAGTTGGAGGACGCCTCACGGGCCTACTGCGAAGAGCATCATCTTTACGAGGACGAGTGTCATCTATGCAATCCCGCGCTCCGCGGCGATGCATCGGCTGCGCCGAGTCCCGAGGGCGCGCCCGCACTGTTCTGCAACGAGCACGGGGTCCCCGAGATCGAATGCGGCATCTGCCAGCCGCAGCTCGCGGCGTCACTCGGCGTCGGCGACTCGCTTCTCGTCCGGATGCCATCTGCGCGGTCTGCGGATTTGGCCGGGCTGACGCTCGAGCGACCTGGTCGTGGCGATGCCGCGGCAGCGCTCCGGCTCCTCGGCGAAGTGCGGTACAACGGCAACCGGCGAGCGAAAGTGACACCGCTGGCGTCCGGTGTGCTCGCTGACATCCGAGTCGATGTCGGTGAGGCGGTTGAGACGGGGCAGATTCTGGCGGTCGTCAACTCCGTCGGCGTCGCCCGGGCCAAGTCCGAGTACTTATCCGCGCTCGCCGAGCTCGACATCAAGACCATGACATTCGAGCGAGAACAACGTCTCGTGGATGAGAACATCGCCGCCCGGCGCGACTTCCAGGAAGCCGAAGCCGCTCGGCGCCTGGCTCAACTCACCGTGCGACGAACCCATCAGCAGTTGCTGAATCTCGGCTTTACCGACAGTGAGATCGGCGACATCGCCGAGTCACAATCGTCGTCTTCGGACCTGTACGTCAGGGCGCCCTTCGACGGCACCGTGGTCGAACGAAACGCGGTGCTCGGAGAGGCCATCGACTCGGGTGGATCGCTGTTCGAGATCGCAGACCTCTCGACGATGTGGATCGAGCTGGCCGTGCCGGAAGAGCAGGCAATTCACATCGCGCCGGGTGGCGCCATCGTCGCGAGCGTCCGTGCCCTTCCACAGCTCAGAATCGAAGGCGAGATCACCTGGGTCAGCCCGCAGATCGACGAACGGACTCGAATGGTGCGTGCGCGCGCCACGGTATCCAATGACCGCGGCATCCTCCGACACGGGATGTTCACCGAGGTGGCTGCAGCTCTGAGCGATGTCAGCGACGCCCTGCTTGTGCCGAGCGACTCCGTACACAACATCGACGGCGCGCCGTTCGTGTTCGTGCGAGAGGATGCGGATCTGTTCGCCGTTCGACGTGTTGATCTGGGGCCGCCGGGTATCGCAGGCACCGTCGCCATTCTTGCCGGTCTGACGGACACCGACGCCGTCGTGACGCGCGGCAGCTTCACCATGAAGACCGAGTTCCTCAAGTCCCGCCTCGGCGCCGGATGTGTTGACGACTGATCTGGACGAACCATGCTGACCCGCCTCATCGAATTCTCCCTGAAGAACAGGATGTTGATCATCCTGCTGTTCACGTTCGCGAGCGCCGCCGGTGTCTATCGCCTGACGCAACTCCCGATCGATGCGTTCCCCGATACGACTCCCATTCAGGTTCAGATCAACACGGTGGCGCCGGCGCTGAGCCCCGAGGAGATCGAGCAACAGATCACTCTTCCCGTCGAGCTGTCCATCGGTGGCCTCCCGGGTCTGCAGAACGTCCGCTCGGTCTCGAAGTTCGGCTTCTCGCAGGTCGTTGCAACCTTCGATGACCAGATTCGGATCATCGATGCTCGCCAGTATGTCACCGAACGGCTTTCGACCGTTGAACTGCCCGAGGGTGTGGGACGGCCGGAACTCGGGCCGATCGCTACCGGACTTGGCGAGATCTTCCACTACATCGTGCGATCGGACGACCCCGGGCGCTCGATCGAAGAACTCCGGACGATCCATGACTGGGTGATCAAGCCGGAGTTGAGGAAGGTGCCCGGTGTTGCTGAGGTCAACTCCTGGGGCGGTGAGGAGCGGCAGTACCACGTCGTCGTCGAGCCTGAGTCGCTCATCAAGTTCGGCTTCACGCTGGATGACGTGCTCGAGGCGCTCAGGAAGAACAACGCCAACGTCGGTGGCGGCCAGCTCGTGACGTCGGGTGAGGCGCGAGTTGTGCGCGGCCTAGCTCGGGTCGCGACGCTCGAGGAGATCGAGAACATCGTCGTCGCATCCAGCGACGGTACGCCGGTGCGCATTCGTGACGTTGCGGATGTCGAGATCGGAAGCGAGATCCGCCGCGGGGCCGTGTCGGCATCCGGCGATGGTGAAGCAGTGCTCGGTCTGGCGTTCATGCTAATGGGCGAGAACAGCCGTGTCGTGACCGAGCAACTACGAAATCGCCTCGAGTCCTTGGCACCATCGTTACCACCTGACGTCGTCGTGGACATCGTCTACGACCGGACACTCCTGGTGGAGAAGGTCATCGAGACGGTCAAGCACAACCTCGTGATCGGTGCGGTGCTCGTCATCGTCGTCCTGCTGCTCCTGTTGGGGAACATCCGCGCGGGGTTGCT
>JABDJC010000082.1 GCA_013003395.1 Acidimicrobiia bacterium | reverse complement strand
TCGTCGTCGCGGTTGAGGGCCTGAAAGTGCACTTCCCTGTCCATCGCGGTGGCCGCAAACGTCGCAAGACGGTCGTACGTGCACTCGACGGGATCGACATGACGGTCCATCGCGGCATGACCATGGGGGTGGTCGGGGAAAGCGGTTGCGGCAAGAGCACGCTCGGACGGACCCTCGTTGGCCTCGTAGAGCCCACTGCTGGAACCATCACGGTCAACGGGCAACCGCTCAACTCACGAAGCGGACCGCATCGCCGCACCATCCAGATGATCTTCCAAGACCCGTTCTCGTCGATGAACCCGGGCATGAAAGTGGGTGACATCGTCGCCGAGCCACTGCGTGTTCATGGGATCGGAACGGCCGCCGAACGAGCCGAGAGAGTCGGCGGGTTGTTGGAACAGGTCGGCCTCGACCGAGACGCGGTCATCCGCCACCCCCACGAGTTCAGCGGCGGTCAGCGCCAGCGGATCGCCATCGCGAGAGCACTCGCTGCCAACCCCGAGCTGATCGTGTGTGACGAACCGGTGTCGGCCCTCGACGTGTCCGTGCAGGCACAGATCGTCAACCTGCTGCACGAAACCCAGCAAGAGTTCGGCGTCTCGCTGATCTTCATCGCACACGACTTGGCCGTCGTGCGCCACATCTCCCATGAGATCGCAGTCATGTACTTGGGACAGATCGTCGAGCGAGCTCCTCGTGACGAGATCTACGAAGAGCCGCTCCATCCCTACACGAAGGCCTTGCTCTCCTCGGTGCCCGTCCCGGATCCTCGCGAAGCCGCCTCGATCACACCGCCTTTGCAAGGCGATCTACCCGATCCCGCCGAGCCGCCGTCCGGCTGCCGATTCCATACACGGTGCCCTGTCGCCGTGAAAGGCCTGTGTGACGAGGTAGAACCGCCGTTGCGCGTGGTCGCTCCGGCGCGGTGGGCAGCCTGCCACCTGGTAGAACCGAGTTCAACAAGTCTCGACAACCCAACGCTTACAAGCGCCGCAACGAACAACCCGTCCCCCGATACAACAGACGTGCGATCCCCTGAGGAGGAAGAGACCCATGACTAAGAGATGGACCTTGCCCATTCTGCTTGTCGTCATCGCGATGATTGCCACAGCATGTGGCGACTCGGACGAGTCGACAACCACCACTGCCGCCCCAAGCGGTACTGCAACGACGGTCAGTCTCGCCCCGGGCGAGACTCAACCGCCGGCGACAACTGCAGCACCAGCCGAGCCGATCACCGTGCGAGCGGCGATCACCGGCGGAGAGGACACGATCAACCCGTACACGTACATCAGCGGTTTCCCTGGATGGAACCTGTTGATGATGCAGTACGACTCGCTTATGCAGCTCGACGCTGATGGCATTCCGCAGCCGTGGCTTGCCGACTCGGTGACCGCCAACGAGGACTTGACGCAATACACGATGACGATCGTCGATGGAGCCACTTGGCATGACGGTATGCCGCTGACGGTCAACGACGTGAAGTTCACGTTCGACTACTTCATCGAGAACGCCACTGGCCGTTTCTCACGTGACCTGCGTGGAGTCGAGTCGGTCGAAGTGTCTGCAGACGGTGCGCTGGTCGTCGACCTTGCGGCTCCCAATCCGGCATTCGACCTGGTGGCTTTGGCTGACATTCCGATCCTGCCGCAGCATGTGTGGGAGGGAATCGCCACTCCGGGTGAGCAGACCTTCGACATCTCAACGAACGTGGGGTCTGGTCCGTTCATGTTGACGGACTTCCAGGAAGACCAGAGCTACCGGTTCAAAGCCAACCCTGACTACTTCCGTGGCACTCCTGCCATTGATGAGCTGGTGGTCATCGTGTTTGCTGACGACTCAGGCGCACTTGCGGCCATCCGTTCGGGAGAAGTCGATGTGATCTTCGAGCGAGTCAGCCCTGAACAGATCGAGCTTCTCGACGCACAGGATCCGTTGGACATCTCACAGGGCCCTGAGTTCACGACGCAGATGATCAACTTCGATGCCAGCAAGGCCCCGTTCGATGACTTGGCCGTGCGCCAAGCGATCGAGTTGGCCGTCGACAAGCAGGACATCGTCGATACGGTGTTCCTCGGCGCGGCCACGGTCGGCAGCCCAGGCTGGGTGCATCCGGACAAACCGGCATACAACCCCGAGGTGGTTCCTGTGTTCGATCCAGCAGCGGCAAACGCCCTGCTCGACGACGCCGGTTACGCGGACAGCGACGGTGACGGCATCCGTGAGTTCGATGGCCAGCCGATGCAGTTCGAGATGTTGACCAACTCGAGCGACTCGCTGCGCCTACGGATCGCTGAACTCGTCTCGGAGATGCTGGCTGATGTCGGTATCGGCGTGACGGTTGCCTCAGTGGAGACGGCTACCTGGGAAGAGGCGGTGTGGCCTGGCTTCGACATCTCGAATGGTCGTAACTACGACATTGCGGCGTGGGGCTGGTCCGCTCCGGTGCAGGCGAACACCATCCGAATCGCTGAGCTCGTGAACGGTGACCCCGGAGTTGGGTTCCTGAACCTGACTGGGTTCGCCAACGACGACGTCGACCGTGTCTCGGCTGCGCTGTTGACCGAGGCCGACCCTGCCGCATCGCAGGCGTTGATCGACGAGCTCCAGGTGCTGATCGCCGAGAACGTGCCCTTCGTGCTGCTGGCGTACCCAGACGGCGCATACGTGTACAACTCCGACGTCTACGCAGACTGGGAGTTCATTGCGGGCCAGGGCATCGTCTCCAAGGTGTCGCTCTTGGCACCAGGCGACAGGCCGTAACGACAACTGACGAACCGACCGACGTGGGGAGCGCTTCGGCGCTCCCCACAGATTCCGCGACGCGACGGGACGAACGATGAGACGGTTAGGGCAACGACTCAACCAATACCTGGTCGTTTTCGTCGTGGCCGTCAGTCTCAATTTCATGTTGCCGCGACTCATGCCTGGCAATCCACTTGCGTTGCTCGCGGGTGTCGACGTGGGTCTCATGACGCCGGAACAGCGTGCCGAAGTCATCGAACAAGTCGGATTGAATGCCCCGTTGTTCGACCAGTTCGTCGATTACTGGAAAGCGGTACTGACCGGGGACCTCGGCTTTTCGTTCCGTTCAGGACGGCCGATCTCAGAGATGATTGGCGAGCGATTGCCGTGGACGCTGCTCATCACCGGAGCGTCATTGCTGCTGTCGGCGGTGATCGGAATCGTCGTCGGTTCATTCTCCGCGTGGAAGCGGGGCAAGAAGTCAGACCTCACCCTTCTCACAGGGATGATCTCGTTGCAGTCTCTGCCGTCGTTCTGGCTCGGCATGCTCTTGATATCCGTCTTTGCGGTCCAGTTGGGCTGGCTGCCCTCGTTCGGCGCAGTGACGCCGGCCTCCGACCTGACTGGATGGGCGAACGTCCGCGACATCGCGGAGCACGCCGTCTTGCCCATTGTGACACTCACGGTGTTGTCGATCCCTGGCGTCTACATGACCATGCGGTATTCGATGCTCGAAGTGCTTGGCGACGATTTCATCCGGACAGCTCGCGCCAAGGGTGCGTCTGAGACCCGAGTGCTGTTCGGCCACGTGGCGCGCAATGCCATCGCACCGGTCGTGACCTTTCTCGCCATCCGCTTCGCATTTGCGTTCGGCGGCTCGGTGATCATCGAAACCGTCTTTTCGTATCCTGGATTGGGACGCCTCGTCTTCGAGTCTGTCTCGGGAAGGGACTACCCCGTGATGCAGGCTGCATTCCTCGTATTCACGGTTGCGGTGCTGCTGGCCAATCTGCTCGCCGACCTCCTCTATCCCCTGCTCGACCCAAGGATGCGTGAGGCATGACCGCCGTCGAGTCTCCCAAGAAGCGAGGTAGGGGCAAGAGCGCAAAGCTCGCCGATCGCCTCGGATGGACCGGCGGTGTCATGGTGGCGGCGCTCGTGTTCATGGCGGTGGCGGCACCTTGGATCGCTCCATACGATCCGACCGAAAGAGTTGGTCGGCCCTTCTCCGCTCCGAGCGCAGAACACCTCCTTGGCACCAACGACGTCGGCCAAGACCTGCTGTCCGAACTGATCTACGGCGCTCGGGTTTCGTTGACGGTCGGCATCGTCGCTGCCGTCGTCGCCTTGATTCTCGGCACGACCGTCGGAATTCTTGCCGGCTACTACCCGAAACGCCTCGGAAGCTTCCTGATGCGCACCGTCGACGTGGTGCTGATCCTCCCTTTCTTGCCGCTGCTCATCGTCCTGGCTGCGTATCTCGGGCGCAGCCTGATCAACACGATCATCGTGATCGGTGTCCTCATCTGGGCAGGCCCGGCTCGCGTGATTCGATCTCAAGTGCTGTCGCTGCGATCCCGCGAATACGTGCTGGCGTCGCGCACGATGGGCGCACCTGACCGCTGGGCAATCGTTCGACACGTGCTGCCGCGGACCGCGCTCCTCGCGACCGGGACGTTCGTGCGAGCCGTATCGACAGCCATCCTTCTCGAAGCCGCCTTGTCTTTTCTCGGCCTCGGCGACCCGATCCAGAAGAGTTGGGGATCGATTCTGTTCTGGGCTCAAGCGCGAGGCGCGTTCCTGACACCCGCTTGGAAGTGGTGGGTGCTCCCTCCTGGCTTGATGATCATGATCGCCTCGCTCGGTTTCGCCCTGATCGCGTTTGCCATGGAGGAGAGAATCAACCCCCGCCTTTGAGAACAATTGTCCATCAACCCATCGAGGAGACGCCATGACCGACAACGGTGACACGAAGATCGAGCCCGTCAATCTGGAAGCGATCGGCGAGTGTCGCGTGTTACGCAACATCGACGACCAACCGGGAGTCGAAACCGTCGAGGGTCGTTTGACGCCGCTCTTGTCTGGCCAGAAGATTCGGTCTCACACCATCGTGATGCACCCGGGGCAGTACTGCTACGCCCATCCGCATGACACCGAAAGCCTCATCTACACGGTGTCTGGAAGGTGGGTGTTCTGCACGGTCGACAACGGTGAAGAAGTTCGCACGGTCATCAACGCCAACGACATGTTCCACTTTCCAGGCGGCGTACCAACCGGATTCGAAACGCCGTTCGATGAACCAGCGACGATCCTCATCGTGAAGACCGGAAACGAGTCGTATGAGGAACTGGTCGAAGGGATGCAAGCGGCCAAGGCGAGCATTGATGCCCAAGCGGCCGAAGGCGAGCCATTCTCGTATCAGGAGCTTCCTGCGGATCATCCGGCCAGGGTCTTCGCTCGAGAGGTCACCGGCCGCGACCCTGTCGGTGCCGTCTGATGTCGACTCCTGAGCGAACGTGGGCAGCCGACCCATCGGTCGATCTTGACGCGATCAACGCCGGGCTGGATCCGAGTTTGCCGACCGCCGACGTTGCGGTGTATTACCCGAGCAACCTCGATCCGGCGCACTCGGCCAAGGTCACGCCCGAGCTGCTGTTGTCAGGGTTCGTGGCTGCGAAGGACGTGTTTGGTGCGGCAGGTGTCCAGTTGGCACTGGTGGCGTTCAAGACCGGATGGCTCGATCCTCGGCTCTTCGAAATCAACTCGGCGGAGAACCGTGCCGATGTGCCGAGCGCTCGCTTCACGAACATGTACGCCGGGGCCGAGCGACGTCCGGCGCGGTTGTCTGCGGATGCGATGGCTGCGTTCGAAACGATGATCGACGACGTTCCCGGTGCCGACGTGACCGTCCACCTGGTGACGCTCCAGGACGTGTTCATGGAGTTCTTCGAGCAGCTCGACTACCGGACGTGGCAGCGCAAGACGATATCGACTGGTGGCCTGTCCTTCCCGGGGTACATGCACGGCGACACCATTCCGCGTCACATGCGGGGGGTCATCACGATCACTGACCTGACGAAGAGCCCTACCTCGTGGAAGACGGTCGCCCACGAGATCGGACACAAGCTGCTGAACGTGAGTCACGAGTACCGAGACGTGAGCCCACAACACGAGGTGAACGCTGACGGCGGCCTGATGCTGTACGGCGAAGGCACAGAAATACCCGCCGGGCCCGAAGGCCGCTACCACCGTGAGCGACTCCATCGCTCGCCGTATCTGTACACGACAGATGCAGACGGGACGCGCACCTACAACGCCGACTATCAGCGCGGTGGCTTCTACTACGACCCCATCTACGACGGCGTGTCAGTCGACCTCGACGCTGAGAAAGCGGCCCACGACAAAGGCACGTGATCGAGAGAACCTCTCGGTCACTCTTCCAAGTATTCAGCGAGGCGTGACAGCGCGTCGTCCCAGGCGGTGCGCTTGGAATCCAGCCAGCCGCTGGCGTGGGTCAGCGGTGCCACGTTGACGCGATATCGGTGCTCTCTGCCTTCACGCTCTCCCACCAGCAGGCCGCTCTCTTCGAGAGTTCGCACATGTCGAGTGATTGCTTGGCGGGTCATCGGGAGGACTGCAGCCAATTGCGTCACGGTGAGCTCAGAACCCGACGCCACTCGATCAACGATCTCGAGTCGCACCGGATCCGACAACGCCCAGAACGTGGTGAGCACCTCACTCAAGCCGACATCGCCGATGTCGACAGGTGGTGGCCGAGATCGGCGAGTTCGGCCTCCCACCCGGACGTGTTCTCCTTCACCGTCTTGGCGTAGAGCTCGTCAGGAAGCTCCGAAAGACCAGACTCGACGACCGTGATGGTGGTCATCCCCTCTTGCTCGTCGAGCGTGAAGGTGACATTCGTCGTCCAGATCGAACCGTCGTCGGTCTTGCCGGCCGTCCACCGATAGGAGAACAGCTTCTCGTGCTCGACGGCTTCCACCACACCTTCTGCGAATGCGTCGTACTCCGACCAGCCGAACCGCAAAGCTCCGCCAGGCTGGAGATCGACTTCGGCTGAGTCACCGAACCATTGCGACAAGTGTTCCGCGGCGGTGATGGCCTCCCAGACCCGTGCAATCGGACTCGACACGGTGATGGTCCGCTCGATGGTGTCGACTCTGTCCATGAAGCCCTCCTTCGCCAATGCGCAACATTATTGTTGCGCTTTACGTGCAACTTATATGTTGCGCGTCGAGGTGTCAAGTGACACGGCTCTGCGGGCGGACTCTCGAACAAATCGGAAACTTTACGAGCGTAAAGTACGTCAAATAGGGGTGTCATCTCACTTGAGGAGGAGAACTTGAAGACACTTTCAGTGCGGCGAAGGTTCACTGTCGTTCTGGTGGTCGGCATGCTGACCATGGCCGTCGTTGCGAGTCCTGCTGGTGCCGCCGGCGCAAAGCAGACTGGCGAGGGTGGCAATTTCGACACGACGTGGACCGAGTACGACCCTGACGACATTCTGGGATTGCCCGGCAACGTACACATTGGCTACCTGTTCGGCTGGTCGGATCAGTGGGGAAGCTACATGTACGGCAACGTCACCGACTTCGACTGCGATGAAGGCGAGATCCCTGGCTACGGCCACGACATCGCCGAGGCGATCGTCGTTACGGGTGAGCGTGCAGCTGAGGCCGCAGTCGAAGACACGATTCGCGAGGTCATCGACTCGGGTGGCAGCCGAATCGACAAGAGGGCCGTAGTGCGAGCCGTCGGGGACAGCATCAACAAAGAGGTCTCAGACGCAGTAGTCGAAGTGTTCGAAGAGGAATTCCCGTTGTGCGACTACGTACAGGACCGATTCCTCGACGGCACAGGAACTGCAACGTTCACGGTCGATACCGCGGCAGGCGAGACCCGGGTTTCCGGGACACTGACGGTCTATGGCGGTCACGGCGGTCATGGCGAGCCCGGCGACGTGCTCGGAACGCCGCCAGTGAACCTCACCATCAGCGGCGGAGACTGGGAGAAGTACGAGAACGCCTACATGTACTGGGGAGCGGATTACCGCTACGCCTACTCGAGTGAAGGAACCACGCTGTTTGGCGGCACCGTGAGCGGCGCCATCGGAGGGATGGGCTTCGACGACGACGAGGACGACACCTCGTGGGGTGTCTTCGGTTCATTCAGCTACAAGGCGTACGAACGAGTTCGATAGCACCAGATGGTTCGGTCGGCGTCGCCCTCTCCCCCGGGGCGCGCCGACCGATCGCTGCCGTCGCTAAAGCCAGCCCCACTTCTGCAGGGGACTGTCCAACCAAGAAACGCTCCCGAGATGCTGCGCGACAGCGTGCATTTCCCCGTCCAGCTCGAACCTCTCATGAGCAGCGGTACGAATCGTCAGAACACGGAGGACCGCCGAGGCGTAGCCTCGAAGTGCGCACTGGTAGCGGCGCGAAGGGAGTTCCATGTCGCACGGCTCTGGCAAAGAACACGGCGTTTCTCCGAAGCTGCGAATGATCATGAACGGCTCAGAAGACGTGAACGCCATCCGAGCCGAGCACTGCGCCGCGCTGATTTCCAACGACCTCTCTCCTGGTGTCAGAACCGACGATGCCGCACCGAAGACCAAAGACGACCTCAAAGCAAAAGCCAAGAAACGCAAGCTGGTCGAAGACACTCAGTCGAGAGCGAACGTATTTGTGACGCTGGCCGAGCGTGCCGAACTCACCGGTGACGTCGGTACCGCGAATGCCGAAGCGGGCGAACCGGCCGATCGCGAAATTCCTGGCGTACGCAGGGGAAACCTCGCCGCAACTCGGGTGGTCGTGAGCGACGTCGATGCGCTTGCGGGTCGAACTGATGTGTCGTACGTCGAACTCGGCGAGCCACTGACCGCACCAACACCCGACGTCGTGGCGACAGGCGTCAAAGCACCAGATTCCGGATTACGCCGCGTCGACGGGTACCAATCTCACGGCTACGCACGAAACGTCCTCGTGGGAATCATCGACGTCGGCGGGTTCGACTTTGCCCACCGCGATTTTCTCGACGACGACGGCCATACGCGCTTCGTCACGATCTGGGACCAAGGCGGCGAAGGGCTCACGCCTGCGGCAGCCAGTCGCAACCTGGCGTCGTGCCACTCTCGAGGAAGCTACGGAGCCGCGTTCGATTACGGACGGGAAATCTGCCAGACCGAACTCAATCGGGCCATCGACGAGGCGAACGACCCCAATTCGGTCTTCCGCCTGCCTGCGCACCTGTTGGAAGACCAAAGCCAGATGTCGCCTGGTTCCCACGGCACTCATGTCGCTTCCATCGCAGCCGGCAACAGCGGCGTCGCCAGAAACGCCGACATTGCTGCGGTACTCGTGCACATCCCTTCGAACGAGGTCGATCGACGCCACAGCTTCTACGACTCGGTGCGCCTCGCCCATGCTGTCGAGTACCTGCTCGCCTTCGCCGAAGAGCGCAACCAACCGATCGCCATCAACATCTCGCTCGGCACCAACGGCCATGCACACGACGGGTCGTCCACCATCAACCGGTGGATCGACTCGGCCCTGACCGTGCCGGGCAGAGCGGTCATCGCCGCCGCAGGAAACGCAGGACAGGACCTCCCTGACTTCGACGGGGACGTCGGATACATCATGGGCAGAGTTCACACCTCGGGACGTGTGGCGTCTGCAGGGTTGGTGGCCGAGATCGAGTGGGCCGTTGTCGGCAACTCGATCGTCGACATCTCCGAGAACGAACTCGAGATCTGGTACGGCGCTCCGGACCGCTTCGACATTTCTCTCGAAGCCCCAGATGGCGAAATATTCGGTCCGGTTGCACCGGGTGAATTCATCGAGAATCGCCAACATGAAGACGGATCGATGATCAGCATCTACAACGAGACCTACCATCCCGCGAACGGCGACAACTATTCGGCGGTCTACCTGTCGCCGTTCTTCTCCCCTGCTGGCGTCATCGGGGTGAAGGCAGGAATCTGGACCGTTCGCATCCACGGTCGCGAGGTACGTGACGGCCGGTTCCACGCCTGGATCGAACGAGACGACCCGCGTCGAGTCGGGCGCAGCGGGTCGCGCGAGGCGTGGTTCTTCCCTTCGTTCTTCGCCCAGAACTCGTACGTCGATGGGGCCACAGTGAGTTCGCTGGCCTGCGGCAAGAGGATCATCGCCGTCGCAAACCACGACCACGTGCGACGACGTATCAACCCCACGTCGAGTCAAGGGCCGACTCGCGACGGGCGGACCAAGCCAGACGTAGCGGCTCGCGGAACGGACGTGGTTGCTGCGGAGGGGTTCAACAACGGTGGCTGGGTTGCGATGACTGGCACGTCGATGGCTGCCCCGTACGTGACGGGCGTCGCGGCCCTCATGCTGGCCGAGAACCCCGAGCTGACGGCTGCTCAGGTCGAAGGGATCGTGCACAGCACGTCACGTCCGCTCGCCGGAGCCGACTACCAGTGGCAAGACGACGCCGGCTTCGGCGTCATCGATCCAGAGGCCTGTATCGCCGAGGCGAAACAGGTGATGGAACGCAAGGATCTCACATGAAAGTGCGCACGTTCCATGCAGATGACGGCGACTGCTTGATCGTCGAGACCGACGATGCGGTATTGCTGGTCGACGGCGGCCGAATGGGCACGTTCACCGACCACACCTCATCTGCTCTCTCGTTGCTCAGCGAGACGGGCCGGGCGATTGATGCGGTACTGGTTTCACACATCGATGCCGATCACATCTCGGGCATACTCCGCCTACTGGACGACGTGGTGGCTCGCCGACGACATCTGTTCCAGACCGCCGATCCGGACAGTGGCCCATACGAGCCGCCGCGATTGGCAAAGATCTGGCACAACACCTTCGACATGCAGCTCGGACGAGACGCCACGGAACTCGCCACGGCATTGATGAACGCCGCGTCGACCCTGGCAGCCAGCTCTGCCGACGAACTCATGAGTTCGAGTTCCCGGCTGGAGATGGTGGCCCTTTCGCAGAAACAATCGGCAGAACTCACGCTGCAGGCCACCGAGCTGTTGGAGATCCCCATCAATCCCGAGACCGAAGGACGTCCAATCGTGGTCACCGACGACGTTCAACTGACGCTCGGCGCAGCGAAGGTGCACGTTTTGGGCCCGTTCCAGGAGGATCTCGACAAGCTTCGGGCCGAGTTCGACGACTGGCTCGCAGACAACCGTGACACCGTCGCAACCATTCGACGAGAAATGAGAGAAGAGGCTGCGGCAATCGAAAACGACGTCGACCGGCTCGTGCTGCCGCTCGAGAATGCCGCCAAAAAGCTCGGCGACCGCGCTTCCGTCACGGTTCCGAATCTCGCATCCCTGATGATGCTGATCGAAGAGGACGGCAATACGGTTCTCTTGACCGGAGACGGACACGGCGACGACGTCCTACGTGGTCTCGAACACCGCGGGCTCATCGACGAAGACCGTGGACTGCACGTCGACGTGTTGAAGATTCCGCACCACGGGTCCGAACACAACATCGATCGAACGAAGACCGGACGGTCTTTCCGATCCGATTTCCTCCAGAAGGTCACGGCCGACCACTACATATTCTGCGCCAATGGTGCCCACAAGAATCCCGACCGCGACATCGTCAAAGCGGTGATCGACTCTCGGGTGGGACCAGCGGCCGTCCGCTCCCCCAACCCCGAGTGCGATCAGTACTTCAAATTGTGGTTCACGACGCACCCCGACTCGATGGACGGCGAGCGGCGCGATCATCTACGGACGGTACGGCGCTACGTCTCCCGACGATCCGGCGATCGTTTCGCCCACGAGTGGCTGGAAGGCGACGAATTCTCGATCGACCTCGACGCATAGGCGCCTTGGCGTGCAGCTCCGAGTCGCGCGAGTGCACAGTGTCGGCGCGGTCACGTACCTTGGGCAGGCCATCGCCGGTTCGGGAGGACGATGTCATCGGGCCAGACTCCGATGCTTTGCAGCATTGCCTCTGATCGTTGGTACATCTCGGCGTGAAAGGTGATCCTGAGCCGATTCCCAATGACAACCAGGTGCCCATCGACTGCGTATGCGAGGGCGATGTCTTCGACGGGGATGAACCTCCAGCCAGCCTCTCGGGTCGGTCGGATGGCCAGACCCGCCGGACCGATCAGCACCTGCTGCGCCGTATTCGAATTCACGAGCAACTTGCGGCGAAAGCGCTGGTACGGCTCGGGGATGCCTGGGCCGGCACCGTCCAAGATGTATGCCGAAGGCTCTCGCTCGGCGAGCGTCTCGGGCGGGAGGTCGGCGATCATGCACGACTGACGGAACGCCTCGGCGAAGCGCTCTCTGAGGTCATCCGGGTCGCAGGCAGCGAGGACGTCAGGCAGCTCGTGGACCGCCGGTGTGGTCCAGCCGGCGAGCTTCTCCGAAGCAAAGCGTTGCAGTGATTCGCGACGAATTGCTTCTGGGTGATCCTCCACGATGCGTCGCACTTTGCGCACCTCCGCATCCATCTCGTCCCGTGTCGGCCCTCGGTCGGCGAAGGTCTGGAAGGTTTCGAGAAACTCCATACTCACTTCCCGAGAGTGTTCGGGATTCGTGTCGACGACCATTGTCAAG
>JABDJC010000054.1 GCA_013003395.1 Acidimicrobiia bacterium | reverse complement strand
CGAAGACGTGATCGACTTCACCCTTGGCGTCGTCTGCATGAGTCTCTGACGTCAGCCGGAGACGTAGCCTGCCAACTCGGCACGCACCGACTCGTTGATGACTGACTCGCCACCGATGATCACGATCTCGGATGGGTTCAGTCTGGCAAGTTCTGCTGCAGTTGCACTCGGTAGGGCGTCGCTGCGAACCAGGAGGATCGGTCCGCCCTTCATTGCGGCGGCCGGTCCTCCGGCCAGGGCGTCTGGGAAGTTGTCCCCGGTGGCGATGTAGACGACCGGCACGTTCGTGCTGAAGGTCGACTTCGAGATCGCTGCGGCGGTGGAGTAGCGATCGCTCCCTGAAAGCCGTTCAACGGTTCCGTCGGTGTATCCCGCCAGTTCGGTGGCGACATCAGCGCCGATGGCGCTCTCGCCGCCGAGGATCACGATGCGTTCTGGACGGAGGCGCATCAGCTCGAATGCGGTGCTCGAGGGCAGTCCCGTCGACGAGGCGAGCAGAATCGGTCCACCGTTGGCGGCGGCGACAGGGCCACCGGCCAGGGCGTCTGGGAAGTTGGATCCGGTGGCGATGTAGGCGACCGGCACCCCTGGCGAGAACGTTGCGGCGCTGATCGCCGCTGCTGTCGAGTTTCGGTCAGTGCCCGAGATGCGTATGACCTCGACCGAAGCGTATTCGGCGAGCTGCGTGGCAACAGCAGCGGACACGGCCGACTCGCCACCCAAGATGACGATCTGTTCTGGCTTGAGGCGACTGAGCTCCGCGGCGATCGCGCCGGGCAGGACATCGGTGAGAACGGGGAGAATCGGCCCGTCGTACATCGCCGCGGCAGGGCCACCGGCCAGAGCGTCGGGGAAGTTGGATCCGGTCGCGATGTATACCGTGGTGACGTCAGAAGTGAATGTGTCGCTGGATACCTGCGCCGCGGTGGAGAATCGGTCGGTGCCCGATACGCGATCGACGACGTCTGGATCGAGATCGCCCAAGCCGTCTGGGCCGCTCATGAAGACCATCGTGGCCCAGATGCGGCTCTCCTCTTCGAAAACGCCAACACCGATGTAGTTGTAGTCCCCGAGCACATTTGCCCTGTGACCGGGAGAATCCATGAATGCTTGGTGCAAGATCTCGACGTCTGGGCCGTAGCCGACGTTTTCCCCGAGGGAGTACCAGCCAGTGGTCACGCTCGCGAGTTCGGGATTGTGGTGAAGGTTGTCGGTGTCGGACATGAGTTGGGAGTGGCTGCGAGCGTCGTCGACGAGGTCCCAGTACACATCCAGCGGCTGCATTCCTTCAGCTACGCGCTCTTCGTTGATGAGAGAGAGGAACGAATCCTCCATCGTCTCGTTGGCGCCGACCGGAGCCGACAATCCTGTCACGAGCATCGCGAGCGACGCGACTACAGCCATCACACGGCGTCGAACTGTCCCACTCATCTTGAATACCACTCTCAGTGTTTGTCGCAAGCACTGGTGGTATCGACACTGTGAGTGGTTGACTTAACCCGAGATTGGACAATTCACCACAGAAAGTGGTGCACAAAGTGATCAGACACTGAAACAGACCATCGAGTGTGCCTAGGACCGCGCTGAGGGCGACTCGAAGCACACTCGACATGTAGGTCACGAAGAGGGATCATCGAGTGTGCTTGGGACCGCGTTGAGCGCGACTCGAAGCACACTCGACGAGATTCCGGCTCAGCTGCTGAGATACGTCGACAGCTCGAGGCGAACCGCCTCGGTCACCACGCCGGTACCACCGAGGATGACAATCTGCTCGGGCGAGATCCGTGCCAGCTCAGCGGCGGTGGGGCCGGGAACGGCGTCGCTGCGAACGAGCAATATCGGTCCCGCGCCGTATCCGTCCGCCGACGCGGCAGCAGGGCCTCCTGCGAGCGCGTCAGGGAAGTTGTCTGATGTGGCGACGTACACCACCTTGGTCGTCGGGCCGAAGATCGACGCCGAGATTGCCGCAGCGGTCGAATAGCGGTCATATCCGGCAAGTCGAATGACACTCCCGGTCGTGAACTTCGCCAGCTCCTCCTCTACGGCCTCATTCACCACGCCGGTTCCGCCCAGGATGACGATCTTGGCCGGCTTGAGTCGACTGAGCTCGGTCTGGGTCGCTCCTGGAATCGTCGAACCAACCAGGAGGATCGGCCCGCCGCTGATGCCGGCGACGGGTCCGCCGGCCAAAGCGTCAGGGAAATTTAATCCTGTCGAGATGTACACGACGGGCACGTTGGCGGCGAACGAATCGGCCGAGATGGTGGATGCGGTCGTGTAGCGATCCGTCCCGGCGAGGCGGATGACCGGACCTTCCGTGTACGCCTTCAGCTCGGCTTCGACAGCCTCACTGACTGCGCCGGTTCCGCCGAGGATGACGATCTTCTTCGGCTTGAGGCGAGTCAATTCCGACTTGATCGCAGAAGGAATGACGTCCTTGGCGACTGGAAGTATCGGGGAGTCGGCTGCGGCGGCCGCAGGGCCACCGGCGAGAGCGTCTGGGAAGTCGCCGCCGGTCGCTATGTAGACGGCGTTGACGCCCGGCGAGAAGACATCTTGTGAGATCTCGACTGCTGTCGAGTAGCGGTCCGAGCCGGCGAGGCGTGGCACTACGTCCTTGTCCAACGTGATGACCTGCTCGGTGATCACTGGATCGCCTGACCCGGTTTGGGATCGATAAACCTCGGCCGCTTCGAGGTGAGTCTTGGCGTACTCCGGATACGTGTACACATACTCCACTTCCACTCGATAGTTGCCATCGGCGAGAGATCCAGTCACGACGTAGCCCGGCTGCGAGTACTCGAGGGCGACATCGCCCGGAGAAACCGCCACTTCTTCCCGAATGTGCTCGTAGACCAGCTCACCCGAAGGGTCGTAGATCCGGGCGTGGACATCGCCAGTGACCGCGACGTTGCCGGTGTTCTCGATCGCCTGGAGCACGTAGATGCCGTCGCCGTAGATGCGGATTTCGCCCCACGTCCGAGCAGACCGAGTGATCGGGGCCTCATTGGTTCCACCGGCGGCTGCCCACTCGATGCTGTTTTGGAACAGCGTTAGGGCGATCTCACCTTGCGTGGTTCCGGCGTGGGACTGTGCCGCTCGAGTTGCGCTGAACTCGGGGAAGAAGTCACTGATCGAGAAGTCGAAGTACACGATCCGGCCCTTGCCGAACTTGATGGCCTGTGCGGCGGTCGAGCCGTCATATTGGCCTGCATCGACCCCTTCAACGGTCATCGTGCCTGGAGCGATGTCGAATTCGAGTAGCGAGGTCACGTTCTCGGTACCAGGAAACAGTCTGCTGAACTCGGCACCGGCGCCTTCAGGGCGTGCGAAGTGAAGCGTGCTGATGCCCAGATCGGCTTTGGTGGACGTGATGATCTCGTGGCTGCCGACGTCATCGACCGTGTACACAGGCGTCGGATCGTTCAGGAAGTACTTCTGATACGCCTCGCTCAGCGGTCCCCACTCGAAGGCTTCGTTGTTCATCTCGAGCACCCACACGCCGAATCCACCGTCAGAGTGTTCTGGCGTCGGGCAGGTCCAGGCGGCGGTCGAACCGAGATCGCGAGGATGAATCGAGCCAGTCCAGGAGCAATCGGGGCGGGCAAACATCCGAACACCAATGAACGCCGCAACGAGCGCGCCGCCGTCTTCAACCCAATCCTTGATGGTCAGCGACGCTTCGGCGCTCATGACCCTGGTGAGCGGCAAGACGATGACGTCGAAGGCGTCAAGAGTTGCCCGGTCGGTCAGTTGGGCGTCGTGGAGCATTTCGACGGTGTAGCCCATGTCCGCCACCGTCTGGAGTACTGCGGGCGGCCGTCCCGTGTCCCAACCCTGTTGATCGAAGTTTACGAAACTCGACTCAGAGTCGACTACACCAACTTTGAGTACGTCGACTGCGCCTGCAGTCGACGTTGGCACCACTGCCAGCATGGTCACGGCGAGCAGGGCAACGAGTAAGCGTTTCACGGATCAATTCTCCAGGTCCCAGATTGCAGTTTCAACGTCGGCTGAAACGGCGCCGACGCCTCCGAGAATGATCACGTCAGTGGCGGCGAGCCGTTCGAGCTCTATCTGGGTATCGGCAGGAAGTGCGTCAGAATCAACCAGCAATATTGGACCGCCAGACGCTGCGGCGACTGGTGCGCCTGCAAGACCGTCGGCGAACGCGTTGGTTGTGGCGACATGTACGGTCGCTACGCCCGTGGGCCAAGTCTCTGCGCTGATGAGGGCGCCCGTCTCGAATTCGTCTGTGCCGGAGATTCGTCGGACCACGGCGTCGGGCAACAGCGCAGTGATCTCGTCCATGATCGAAACCTCGATCACGGTGTCGGGACCAAGCACGATCACCTCGGTCGGAACGAGCCTGATCAGCTCTCGCATCGTCCATGCGTGCAGAGTGGCACCGTTGGCCAGCAGGAGTGGAGCGCCGTTCTGGGCGGCCGCAGGAGCAGCGGAGAGCGCATCTTCGAATGACAATCCGTCTGCGATGTAGACCGTCGCAGCACCCGATGGGTATGTGGCTTCGGAGATCATCGCTGCAGTGCCGTAACGATCGGGTCCGGACCATCGCTCGACCACTTCGGCGTATTCCTCGAATTTGGCGACCAGTTGCGGCTCGATCACGGCGTCGCCGCCGAGAAGCACGATTCGGCGAGGCTCCAGTCGGGTCAGTTCGTCGAGGGTGTAGCTGGGTACCGCGTCGACGTAGGTGAGCAACACGGGTGAACCGAGGAACCCGGCCGCAGCGCCGCCGGCAATGGCATCGGGGAAGTTCAGGCCGTATGCGACGAAGACCGTATCGACCCCTGGGCTGAACGTGGCGGCCGAGGCAGCTGCTGCGGTCTCGAACCGATCGATGCCCGCGAGCCTGTCCAGCAATCCTGGTGATGACTCTTGGGCAGCGATGAGGTGCGGATACGGATTGATGGCAGTGCCATCAGGCGTATGAAGCTCGAAATGAATGTGCGGATTCGTCCACTCCGCATTGCCGCTGTCGCCGACGTATCCGATGAGCTGACCAGCGTCCACGTGGACTCCTGGTTCGATCCCCTCTGCGAAACCCCAACCCTGGCCGTCGTCGGTGCCGGGGGTGTCGTTGTTCATATGGATGTACCAAGAGGTCCAACCGTCGTCGTGATAGAGGGCCATGGCACAGCAGTCGCCGCCCAATTCGTCGTGCATCCATCCCACAACTCCGCTCGCGGCGGCGACAACGGGAATCATCTTGTCCGCCATGATGTCGGTGCCCTCGTGGGTACGTCCGCCCGAGCGTGGCGCACCCCAGGTATCCGAGTAGTGGTTTTCACCGGCAACCGGGAAGACGAGCGGATAGAGCTCATCGGCCTGAGCAGGTTGAGTCGGGACAAGAGCGACGGCGAGCGTCAGCACAACAAGGAGAGTTCGGAACATGGGGAACCTATCGGTCGATCGAGGGGGAAATCTTGAGCCAGTGTGCCCGGAAGAGGCCTAAACGCACGTCAAGAGAGCCATAAGTCATTTGAGGTCTGGAGCAGGCTCAACTTCTTCGTTGGCGACCGACGAGACCATGCCGACCGCGGCCAGGCAGGCAACGATGAGCAATCCATAGGTGATCGCCGCATAGGCGTTGGCGTCCAATGAGTCCTCGACGGTCGCCGAAGGCAACCGTCCGAGCGACAGCAGACCGATTCCAAACGTGACCAGCGAGACCCACCAGGCCACTATCCAGAGATTGATGCGACCTGTCGCATTGGTTCGCTTCCACATGTGGTGAACGAACACAGGGGGTGCAACGAGGTTCACGATCGGAATGAGCCAGCCGGCGACGATTTGTCTCGAGGTGAAACGTGGTTCGCGATCGGCGCGGCTCTGACGGTTGCCGCTCTCTCGCAATGTCCACCAAACCGTCATCGCGAGGCTGGCGACAACCGAGACGATGACGGCACTGGTGAAGACCGTGTCGATGGTTCTGCTGAGCGTTTCCGTTGGCGTGAAGTCGCCGGTGCGCCTGTAGTCTTCGAGTCGAAGGTTCAGAGTGACCAACGCCGCGGTGAGCAGCACAGCGGTCGTCCCTGCGACCAGCCACAGGATTTGGAGGGCGGACGCCACCTGACCGCTGCTGCGATCTTCGCGAGCACCGGACGCCACGACCGGTGTTGCCACCGAGGTGTCGCGCGATGAGTCGTAGTCGAAATCTTCCGAGGTACCCACATCGGTGTCCGCGACCGAAGTCAGCGCTTCTGGGTCGTCGTTCGTCGCGTCGAGGTCCTCGTCTTCCTCGACAACGTGGTGGTCGGTCCAAGGGCGAGCTTCGCTGAGGCTCTCGCGAAATGGGCCGGCTTCGACATCGATGACCTCGGACTGAGGACTGATGAGTTCGACGCGAGGCTGATCACCCAGCTCGGGGAACGCGGCAAAAGTCGGTATGTCAGGAAGCGGAGGCAGATCTCCGTCGTCGAATGATGCTGCGTCCGCTTCAGGTCGGTCGTCGGCGTCGTCGTGATCCTCGGACTCAACCCACTGTGCTTCCTCCTCCTCTTCCGGATCGCCGTGCTCGGCTTCCGGGAGGTCGGGGACGGCGATCAACTCGAACTGGACCGGACGTGGAGGTTCCGGCTCCGGTTCAGGCGCGGGCATCGGGTCGGCACTGTCGACTTGGCTTGCAGCGGCAGCAAAGCGGCGTCGAATGGACTCTTCCACCGATTCGGCTTGCTCGCTGCGAGGTCTTGTCGCGGGACGCCCTTGCTCTTGCGGTGGCGGCTCGGGAGGAGGCGGTTCAAACGCCGTTGGCTCCAGCGGCGGGCGGATCAGCGGCGTTTCCGGTTCGATCTGCCGTTCGGTCTCGGGCTCGACGGCAGGAAGGATCGGAGGCGCGGACGACTGAATCGCCGGATCCGAAGGCGCTTCGAAACCGCACGCTCTGCAATGCTTCCAATCACGGCCCATGAGTTCGCCACAACGGGTGCAAAACGCCCGGTTCGACGCGTCTGGCGCGGGAAACCGCTCACTTCCGCACCCTCGGCAGAAGCGCCAGTCGTCATCACGGAGGTCCCCGCAGCTGGGGCAGAACGGCATCATGTTGGTACTCGCGACGTTAGTGCTCGGTTCATCGATCGAGCCATATCTGCGCGAGTTGGTGCGTGCCGCCGATTCCCACGCCGGTCGGCAGAACCGGCTCGCCGTTGGGCAGCGCAAAACCAGTGATCAGATCCTGAACGTCGGACTGCGCCACGATCCCCCAGATCGCCCACCCGAGCCACAGGTGATACACCTGTTTGGCGAACCGCTCGTTGATCGCTTCCGCAGCTGCGGTGCGCTCGGACTCATCGGACGAGGTGCGGATGATGTCGAGGTTGGCGTCGATCTCGGGATCGGCGATACGTGCGAAGTTGAGGCCGACCGAGCCGTAGTCGGCGACCGTCCGAGACGACCACCAGACGAGCTGTTCGTCTGGGTCGAAACCCGAGTGCTGCCTCCAGAAGTATGCCTCGAAGTCGCCGACCAGTGCTGCCCCGATGTATCGGCTCTGATCGATCTGCTCGATGGTGACGTCGATGCCGACTGCTTCCCACATCGACTCCAGCATCTCCGCAGTCAGCAGATTGAATTCGTCGGTTGTGGTCTTGAAGGTGATCGCCAGATCGCCGTTGTCGGATTCCCATGCGTCCACGAGCGCCTTGGCTGCATCGGGATCGTGAGCGGGATACCCGGTATCGATCAAGTAGCCCGGAGTTCCCGGCGGGAACGGTCCATTCGCGTCGAGGAAGAGCCCACCGGAGCGGGCAGTCTCGATCAGCTCGTAGTCGAGTGCCATCGCCATAGCCGTCCTGACGGTGATGTCGGACAACGGTGAGGCGGGGTTGCCTGAGTTCAGCAACACGTATTGCGTCTCTCCGAACTCCGCGGACTCGACAAGGGTGTAGTCCGCCAAACGCCCCCGCCATTTGGCGATCTCGTCACCATTTGCTGTGTGGAACACGTCGATGTCGCCAGACTCCAGCCGCTCGGCGCGCTCTTGGACGTTGCGAAGCACGACAAACTCGATTCGATCGAGGTAGGGCAAACCCGCTCTCCAGTAGGAGGGATTTCGCACTGCGCTGAAGCTGATTCCTGGCATGTAGGACTCGAACATGAAGGGCCCCGTGCCGACGGGAGCAGTCGCAAGCGTCGGGTCATCATCGACCGCGGCAAGCCATGTGGGAGATGCCATGTACCCAACCTGGCCCGTCAGAACCGTGGGGAACGCAACCCACGGTCGGGCAGTGGTGACCGTGACGCTCATGTCGTCGAATTCGACGTCGACTACCTCGGCCAAGATGTTGCCGGAGATGAAGGAACGTCGATGACGCTCGAGGTTGTCGGCCACGGCAGCTCCGTCCAACGGTGTTCCGTCGTGAAAGACGATGTTCGGCCGCACCGTCAACGTCCACCGTGTGTAGTCGGCGTTGTGTTCGATGCGGCTCAGCAAGTTCCCTTTGACCTCGAGATCGTTGTTCGGGAGTGCCAGTGGGTCGAAGACGCTGCGCAACACCATGTGTCCGGAAACCGCCGGAACCGTGTTCTGAGGCGTCCACGGATTGAGACTGTCGGCCTCGATGCCATACCGGAGCACTCCTCCGTACACGGGCTCTTTGGCCACAGGAAGGGCTACGTCTGAAGTGGCTGCTGAGGTCGGCGTCGAGTCCTCGCCGGCATCGCCTTCAGTCAAGCCTCGATTGTCCGATACCGATGCGCTGCAGGCGGCAGCGATCAGCAGCATCGCTACAAGAAGCCGAGCAATTCGTTGGGCGTGGGATGATGGCACGTCGCTACATTCGTGGGTGACTTGGTCGACCATCGAGCCGACTCGGAAGAAGGGAAACCATACTCGTGACCGAGGACCAGGACGCACCTCACAGTGGCCGTCCGGCAGTCGAGTGGGTCATTTCTGGGCTCGTTGCTCTGGTGGCCGTAGGCGGTGCGATTGCGATCGCGACGGCCCTCCTGTTGTTCATGCCAGGCACGAATGGACTGGACGCCGACGAGGTCGAGGAAATCCTTTCCGCCGGACCCGTGACGACGACGGTGGTGGTCACGACACCAGAGGTCGCCACGTCTGTCGAGTCGCCCAACACTGACGGATCACAGGCACTCCCGACGACCCCTCCGATCACGACACCCGTGCCTACGACGCAGCCCACAACGGCCGAGACCACGGTCGTCGAAGCCGACGATCCAATCGTGGAGGTTGCCGAAGTGCGCATCGTTGCGTATCGGGTTCGCAGGGGCGACACGCTTTCGCTCATCGGTGAAGCCTTCGGAGTCGATTGGCGCGAACTCGCAGTGATCAATGACTTGGCTGACCCGGATGTTCTCGCCAGCGGTCAGGTGCTCCAGGTGCCGGTCGTCGATGAGATCGGAAACATCGCAGCCATAACGGATCCCGATCTCGTCGCGCTGACCGCACTGTTCGATTCGGCTGCGGCAGACGCCGGAGTTGCCCCGGAGCTGCTCAAGGCAGTGGTATGGGTCGACTCTGGCTGGGGCACCTCGTCTGACGATGGCGTGATCGCTCCTCTGGATTCAGAGGCCATCCTGTCGCTGGTCGAAACCGCCCTCGGGGACCGCCCAGACCTGTCCGATCCAGAGGGTTCCATCCGTGTGGCGGCGGTGTACCTCGCCGACCTGCTTGCTCAGGCCGATGGTGATGCCTCGGCTGCCGCCGCGGCATATTTCGAGCGCGTCGTGTCGACAAGAGACATCGGCTGGGGGTCGGAGACGGTCAGTTTGGTTGGTGACATGTTGGCGGTTCGACCGGTGTTCGTGATCAACTGAGGCCGCCGGCCGTACCCCGATCAGCTGGCTGCAAACGCAGAGATGGGGCCGGGCAAGCCCGACCCCATCTACGTTGCCCAACAGATTGGGCGGTTGTGATTACTCGGAGGCGCTGTCCACGAGGCGCACGGTCACCATGGCTACCGCTCCGTCCCAGTTGTGGTCCGGCAGCAGGTCGCCGATGGTGCCATCGATGCCAGGATGGGCGGTGATGAGGCCGTCGCTGTCGACACCCTCGTCATCGTTTCCGTTTTCATCGCCGTCGAGCACGACTGGGCCGAGCGCACTGCAAGCATCGACGATGTCGGTGCTGGCCTCGGTGTTGAGTTCAGTGCCCGAGTCGTAGTTGCCGAGGTAGCGAGTCTTCACCTGATCTTCGAAGCGGGGGAGCAACAGCGATTGGAGTCCCACGAATCCGTCATTCGTGCAGATCAACATTGCCGCAATCGAGAGCCGGTCACCCGGTCGAGCGTGGATTTCCACCGTCACCGAATCGGTGAACACATCCACGGTCGTGCTGTATCGGGTCAATGGCACACCAGGCGTGATGGCCGCAGTGACCAGGTTGCTGTCGGCAGCTTCGCCGAGGGCCGTACCCGGGTCGCCGGTTTCGGCGATGGCTTCGATGCCTGCTGATGCGTAGGCACCGTTCTCCCACAGCTTGTACTGGGTGCGGTGTGTGACGATGGCTGCCGGTGCCAGCGGCTGAGCGCTTGACAGGTTCTGGATGGTCACCTCGTAGGTCCGGAGTTCTTCTCCGTTCGAGCCTGCCGAAGCAGCTGGAGCGACTACCGCGGTCACGAGTGCAGCGACGATGGCCAGTAGGCCGATTCGCTTTCTCATTGGAATTCCCTTCTTGGTCCGAACTTCGGACCCAACGGCAACCTATGAGGTGCATCTGAACTCGAGGAAACGAAACGGTGAACAAACGAGAAACATGGCGCGGGCGAAATCTTCGCTAGAAATCTCGCGACCCTCGGGCGATTCGCTGCGTCCCTTACTTCGGTCCCGCAGATGGCGGACCAAACGACAACGGAGACACCCATGACTGCCAACACCGTAGACCTCTCACCAGATGACAACTCCGTTGTGACTCTGGAAGTTGCAGACGAAGTGGTTGCGCCCGAGAAGGTGAAGTCACCGAAAGGCAATAGCGCCAAGACCTCTTCCGCTCCCGTGCCGGCACCGAAGCGGGGGTTCTTCCGCCGCCTCTGGAAGGCCGTAAAGGTGCTGCTCGGTCTTGCTCTTGTCGCCCTTGTTGCGGGCGCGATCTACCTCGGCATCCCAGAGCTCAACGACCGAGTACTGAATCCATTGAGCGACAACACGGCTCGCTTGTCGGCCGTCACCGATGACGTAGCCGCAAGTGAGGCGACCCTCGCTGAGCTCGACACGGCGATCGTCGGTCTCGATGCACGCGTTGCAGAGCTGGCAGCCGCCGAAGCGGTCGTACCCGACCGCTTGCTGTCGCTCGAGAACGGCCTTGCCGACGTCGTCGAGACTCAGGCACAGTTCGACGACCGCATGGCGAGCATCGAGTCCGCGATCGCCGGCCACACCAGGCAGATCGACACACTCGACGAGCTGCAGGCGACGTTGAGCGCTGACGTAGCCGCCGGTTCGGCCGAACTCGCCACGCAGGTGACCACGTTGCAGGTGATGGAGCTGCTGTCGCGTGCTCGCTTGTTCCTCTATCAGGCGAACTATGGGTTGGCTGAGCAAGACGTCGTTGCAGCGAGAGCCCTGATCGACACCGACACTGCTGCCGGTGAAGAAGTGGCTTTGCGTCTCGACCGAGTCATCGACGGGCTCCCGGAGCGACCGGTGACCGCAGCAGACGATCTCGACATCGCATGGCAGTTGTTGCTCAGCCCCTCAGTGGTCTCTGGCGAGTAGTCGGCCGACCCCGCAACAACGAGTACACGCAGAACGCTCTCTCTCCCCAGACTGGCGGAGTCCCCCGCCTCCAGGCCGGGGAGAGAGGGAGCGCGACTCGTATGTCGGACCACGCCTCAGTCGGAGCTGAGTGCTTCCTCGAGCGTCGTCCAACCCAAGTCGGCGCACTTGATGCGCACCGGGAACTTCTTCACACCCTGAAGCGCCTCGAGATCCCCGAGCGTGGCTCCGGGTCTTTCCGGATCGATGGGGTCAGCGCCGTCACCGATCCCCATCATCGACTTGAACTGGCCAGTCAGTGTGTCGACTTCTTCGAGGGTCTTTCCGGTCACGGCCTCGGCCATCATCGAGGCCGAAGCCTGCGATATCGAGCAGCCCTGCCCTGAGACGGCGATCTCGGTGAGAGTGCCGTCTGACACGGCGACGTCGATCGTGATCTCGTCACCGCACAACGGGTTGTGTCCCTCTGCATGAGCGGTCGGCGCCGCCAGAGCGTCCCGACGACGCGGATTGCGATAGTGATCGAGAATCACCTCTCGATACAGCTCCTCAAGAGACACCGAACAACTCCAAGGCGTGATGCAGTGCCGCTACGAGGGCGTCGACATCCTCAGGTGTGTTGTACAGGTAGAACGACGCTCGGGCCGTCGCCGGTACGCCGAGTGAACGCATCAGCGGCTTCGCACAATGGTGACCTGCTCGAACGGCAACACCTTCCTGGTCGAGGATGGTTGCGATGTCGTGCGGGTGGACGTCCGCAAGCTGAAAACTGATGACGCCGCCGCGGTTGTCCAGGTCGGCTGGGCCATGGATGGTGAGGTGGGGAACCGCCGAGAGTTGCTCGATACCGTATTTGGTGAGCGCCCTCTCGTGGGACCGAACTTCCGACATCCCCACCTTGCTGAGGTAGTCGACCGCGGCACCCAATCCGACGGCGCCCGCGATGTTCGGAGTTCCGGCTTCGAACTTGTGGGGTATCGGCGCCCACGTGGACTCGTAGAGGCCGACATCGGAGATCATCTCTCCACCACCTTCAGTCGGCTCCATCTCTTCGAGCCGATCCCGCCGTCCCCAAAGGCCACCCGTCCCGGTGGGTCCCAGCATCTTGTGGCCGCTGAATGCCAAGAAATCGACTCCGAGCAAAGCGACGTCGAGTGGGGCATGCGGCACCGCTTGCGCGGCGTCCACGACCGTGATGGCTCCGACCGATCTCGCAGCCGCGCTCACTGCCGCCACGGGTCCGAAGGCCCCTGTGACATTCGACATGCCTGAGAGTGCGACGATCTTCGTGCGCGAGTTGACCACCGTGTCGAGGTCGTCGAGCGAGACCTCGTAATCCTCGTTGATGGGCAGGTAGGCGAGTTCCGCGCCGGTGTGGCGGGCGACTAGCTGCCAGGGGACGATGTTGGAGTGATGTTCCATGCCGGTGAGCACGATCCGATCACCCTCAGTGAGGTGATTGAGACCCCATCCGTATGCGACGAAGTTGATGCCGGTGGTCGTACCGCGCGTGAACACCAACTCGTCGCTGTCCGTTGCGCCGATGAAGTCTGCGACCTTCGCCCTGGCGTTCTCGTATGCCTCGGTCGCCTCGACCGAAAGGGTGTAGGCGCCCCGATGAACGTTGGCGTTCGATGTGCGGTAGTAGTGATCGATCGCCTCGATGACCGAACGCGGCTTCTGGGTGGTTGCTGCCGAGTCGAGATAGACCAGGCGCTTTCCGTTGACCGTCCGATCGAGAATCGGGAAGTCTTGACGGAGATGGCGCAGGTCTGCCATCACCCGACGGGCTGCGCTCGGAAGCTGTCGTATCCGGCGTCTTCGATCTGGTTCCCCAGCTCCGGCCCGCCGGTACCCACGATCTCGCCATCGACGAACACGTGGACGACGTCAGGAGTGATGTAGTCGAGCATCCGCTGGTAGTGCGTGATGATCAGGAAACCTCGCGCAGGTGACGAGACTTTCTTCACGCCTTCGGCGACGATCCGCAAAGCGTCGATATCGAGGCCAGAATCCGTCTCATCCAAAATGGCGAGTTCCGGTTCGAGAATGGCCATCTGCAGCACTTCGTTGCGCTTGCGCTCGCCGCCGGAGAAACCTTCGTTGAGATAGCGATCCGCAAATGAAGAGTCCATGTCGAGTTCGCGCATGGTGTCCATGATCTTCAGGCGCAACTCGAGCACGGTGTAATCGGTGCCGGTGCGATTGCTGAGTGCGGCCCGAAGGAAGTTGATGACGGAAACTCCTGGGATCTCCTCCGGGTACTGGAATGCGAGAAACATCCCAGCCTGGCCGCGAGCCGTTGGCGTGGCGTCGGTGAGGTCTTCGCCCTTGTAGCGGATGGACCCTGCCGTGATGGTGTAAGCGGGGTGACCCATGAGCACATTGCCAAGGGTGGACTTGCCGGAACCGTTGGGACCCATCAGGGCGTGGATCTCGCCACGCTCGATGGTCAGGTTCACGCCTTTGAGGATCTCTATGCCCTCGACGGACGCGTGGAGATTGTCGATTACAAGAAGGGGGTCGCTCATGTACGCAAGTGTAGAGCGCCTCGGACCTCTTGCAGACGCTCAGCCCCGCAACGCAGCGACCGCTGGATCGAGGAGGCCGGTGTCTATCTCCGCCAAGGGAGAGAACATCTGTATGTAGAAGCGGCCAACGCCAGCAGCCTCGAGTACCCCCAGCCGCTCCCGCAACTCGTCAGGCGTTCCTCGGGGAACGCCTCGGTCACTCAATCGCTGTTCGAATTCGGCCGGACTGAGATCCCGCTTGCTGGCTGCCTTGGCGATCTGCTCGTCGTAGTCAGCTCGGGTTTCACCAAAGAAGAGCGAGCTCACCATGCTCACGAGCAGGTCTGCAGGGTCACGGTCGACGTCTCTCGCAGCATCGTGCGCAACGGCTAGCCGCGGCGCGAGTTCGTCGGGGGTGGTGACGAACATGTTGTACTCGTTGGCGAAGCGGCCAGCCATCATGGGCGTCTTCTTCTTACCCGAACCGCCGACGATGATCGGCAAGTTGCGGGGCTTCGGTTGCACGTCGATCTCGGCAAGCCGATAGTGGCGCCCCTGGTAGCCGCGAGCACCTTCGGCAAATGCCGCGTGACAGTAGGCAAGTACCTCGAAGAGACGGCTGAAACGCTCAGCCAGTGGAGGGAGCTCCATGCCGAATGCTTCGTGCTCAGGTTCCATCCAGCCAGTGCCGACGCCGAGCTCGAGTCGCCCCGAAGACATCTGGTCGATCGTGGCCGCGGTCTTCGCGATCACGGCTGGGTGACGGAACGTCAACGGAGTGACCAGAACCGCCAATTTGATGCGGTCGGTGTCGCGGGCGAGCCCCGCCAGAGTCGCGAACGCGTCAGTCGCTTCGACGGCTTTGTCCATGTTCAGGTAATGGTCCGAGCGTGCGAACACGTCGAGTCCGGAGCGTTCCGCCCACACGGCAAGTGCCAGCAAGTCCTCGTAGCTACCGCCCATCTGCGGCTCGACCATCAGTCCGAGTTCCATCCTGCCTCCTATCAATACCCTCGAGCGATCCAGGCTTCGAGGGAGGGAAATTCAGTTCCGATCGTGGTGTCGAGACCATGGCCGGGAAGCACCAGAGTGTCCGGCGTCATGGTGAAGAGGCGAGTACGCACACTCTCGATGATCTGTGCAAATGCGGTGGGGTTCCTCGTCGCCCCGGGTCCGCCGGGAAACAACGTATCGCCCGTGAACACGTGACCGTCGACGGCGAAACTCGTCGAGCCCGGAGTGTGACCGGGATTGTGTAGCGCCACAACCTCGAGATTGCCGACCGTGATCACCTCGTCATCGCGCAGCGCGGCATCGGCGGCGATTCCCGCGAGCTTCTCGTCTGCGCTGTGTATCCGAAAAGGTATCGAGAAGTGATCGCGGATCGCGGCGGCCGCTCCAACGTGATCGAAATGTCCATGGGTCGTGAGGATTGCGATGGGCGACACGTCGCCGGTCTCGGCCACGATCCGGTCAGGTTCGTCAGCTGCGTCGATGATCACGGCGGTGTCCGTTGCGGCACAAGCGAGTAGGTAGACGTTGTTTTCCAGCGGACCGACGCAGAACTTGCGGATCCTGAACGTCTCGGTTTCGACATGCCACGGTGTCGGCATCGGCCTCCTTCGATCTGGGCAGGCTAGTTGGCTCGGCCTCACGAGCCTCTCGAAGGTGGCAGTCGTTCTGCAACAATGCGGTCCCGAATACGATCAGGAGAGTCCGATGGACTTCGTTCTCAGCGCTGAGCAGGAGATGTTGCGCGACACCGCTCGCCAGTATCTCGACGACAAGTCCGCGTCTGATTGGGTCAGGCACCTGATGGAGACCGATGCCGGCTTCGACGCAGACCAGTGGCAGGCCATCGCTCAGATGGGCTGGCCATCGATGCACATTCCAGAGGAGTTCGGAGGCGCAGGCTTCAGCATCGCGGAAGTCAACGTCTTGATCGAAGAATTGGGACGGCGCCTGCTGCCGTCACCGTTCTTCGCAACGGTGGTTCTCGGTGTGAACGCATTGCTCGAATCGGGTGATCGAGCAATGTGCGAACGCTTGCTCCCGTCGGTGGCCTCTGGCGAGTTGCGGCTGGCCGTCGCCCATGCCGAGCGCAGCGGCGAGTGGCGACCCGCCGCCATCCAGGCAGCTGCATCCCGCAGGGAGGGACACTTCGTGCTGTCCGGTGAGAAGCACTACGTGATCGATGGGCACACTGCCGATCAATTGCTCGTGTCGGCGGTCACCGACGCAGGGGTGACGCTGTTCCTCGTGGATCCGACGGCCGATGGCGTGACCGCCGAGAGCGTCGTCACGATGGACATGACTCGCAAGCTCGCGACGGTGAAATTCACCGACGTGGAGTTGCCACTCGACGCCGTGATCGGTGAGGA
>JABDJC010000053.1 GCA_013003395.1 Acidimicrobiia bacterium | reverse complement strand
GATGGCCGTCGATCATCACGGGCAATACGTAGTACCCATACCGCCGCTTCGCAGCCGGCACGTAGATCTCGATCTTGTAGGCGAAGTCGAACAGACGCTCCGCCCGTTCGCGACACCACACGACGGGGTCGAAGGGCGAAAGCACAGTTGCCCCCCGGATCGACCGCGGAATGGATGCGCTCGCATCCGCATAGGCCGGTTTGTCCCACCCCTTCACCGACGCTGGCACGGCTTCCCCGGATTCGACGAGCTCGCCGAGGCGAACGCGGATCTCTCGCACCGGTAGGCGGAAGTAATCGGCAACGTCGGACACGGTCCCGACACCAAGGCCTGCGAGTGCCTGACGGGTGAGTTCGCGTTGTGCGCCGTCAACCGAAGGAGTGGGCGTGGCCAGCACGTCCTCGGGAACGATGTCCTCGAACGGGCTGAACACCTTCTCGAAGTTGCCTCGACGCCGAACACCGAGCTCGCCGACGCGAAACAGCCAGTCGAGTGCAAGCACGCCGACGGACCGATGCCACCACCCTTCGTTTGTTCCCTCGACCGGTCGGGGATCACTCAGCTCACCCCCGGCCACATGTTTGCGCTCCCGCACCTCGTCGAGGACCGCCTGCACATAGTTCGCCTCCTTCTTTGCCATCTCCGCCAGGGGTTTCCACGTCTTTCCCTCGCGTGCCCGGTCCCTCATCCAGCGAAACTGGGGCTCGGTTTGTACCGGCAACAGGCTGGCCTCGTGCGACCAGGCTTCGTACCACTCGTCATGGCGGTAAGCGATTTCGTCCAGGAGTCCCGTTCGATAGGGCCTGAGTCGACTGTGGAACGGCATGTACTGCGTCCGGATCACAACGGGTACGGAATCGAGTTGCACGACCTGCATGCGGCGCATCACGCGGCGAAGGTGGCGGCGGTCGATCTTTCCGCTCGGTCGGGGGTCAGCGAAACCCTGTGCCCCCAGTGCAACGCGCCGCGCAACGTCGGCCGACATGTTCCATTGTCCGGTCCGAGCCACCCGTCGACCGTAGTGCCATCAATCAATCGATGCCCACGGCTACCGTTGCGTCATGTTTCGTCGTCTTGCCCCCATTCTTCTCTTGATGACCGTGTTCGCGGCGGCCTGCGGCAGTGACGATCCGGCGGAGACAACCGCCCCATCCGAGACCGCCCCGTCGGAGACCGGCACCGACCTGACCGTGAAGCCGGATGTGGCCGTCGCAACCGGCGCGGCGCCGACCGAGCTCGTCGTCGAGGACATCGTCGACGGGGATGGCAAGGCGGCGACAGCCGGGGACTTCCTGGAGATGCACTACGTCGGCGTCCGATTCAGCGACGGTGGTCAGTTCGATGCGAGTTGGGACCGAGGCAGCACGTTCAACTTCGTCCTCGGAGCGGGAAGTGTCATCCAGGGATGGGATAAGGGCATCCTGGACATGCGAGTCGGCGGGCGACGCCAGCTGACGATCCCGGCTGAGCTTGCCTACGGCGATGTGGCCCAGGGGGCCGATATCCCCGCCAACAGTCCGTTGGTCTTCGTGGTCGACCTGCTCGCCGCCTACGAGGAACCCGTTGTCGATGGGGAACCGGATCCCGTCGATGAACTGGTGGTCACGGTGCTCGAGGAGGGCGACGGCGTCGAAGTCGCAGACGGGATGGTGGTCGAGCTGCTCTACGTCGCAAAGAACCAGGCGACGGATGAGGTCTTCGACTCGTCCTGGCTCATCGGCCGGCCCGCTTCCTTCATCCTCGGGGCCGACCCAAGCCAGTCGATCCCAGCGTGGGAGGAAGCACTCCCCGGAACGACGGTGGGCTCACGCCTGCGCATGGTGATCCCGGTCGGCATGGGAATCGAGGGTGCCGAAGGCAGTCCGGTAGGACCCGATGACACGATCATCACCGAAGTGATCGTGTTGAACGCCGGCTGATTCAGTTTCTGTGGAGTCTCAGGTGCGATATACGCACCTCTTGCTCCACAGATCGATTATTCGGATTCGTCGTCTTCGCCGGTGAACCGTAGTTTGATCGCGCTGAGGAAACGTTCGAACGCGTTCTGATCGTCGTCGTCGTGCTCCTCGCGGTAGCGAGCGACCTCTTTCGACCGGTCCTCTCGGGCCACTTCGGTGCCGAGCTCGAAATCGAGTGCCATCACTCGCTCGTAGTGCCACACCGGGGCAAAGCCTGCGTGTACATACAGCTCGAGGATGGGGTCCGCCCCGACGATGAGGTCTCCGGAGTAGTCGATGGCGAGGTCGAGGCCCAGATAGGTCCAGACGTGGGCGTGTTCGTCCGTCGACGGGTCCACCCCATTGATTGCCGGCGGTTCGTCGACATGTCCAACCTGAAGGTCGCTGAGCAACAGCTGCCCTTCGTCAACCTTGTAGCGGGCCAGCACACCGCGGGTATTCGCCGTGTGGCTCATCACCGGCGAGAGGCCGTGGGCGTAAGGGTCGAACAGCGTCTCGGGGGTTGGCTCGACGACCGCAAACTCGTCGTCACCCACCACGATCACATCAGCCATCTGGCCACTCATAGCAACTCCTTCTGCAACCTTCCGCCGCAGCGAGCTTAGCTACCGACGGGCTGTTCGCCCGCCCACTGGGTGATCTCGGCCTGCAGCTGTGCGAGGTTCTCGACCGACCGGACCGTCACGCCCTTCGGCCCAGCGAACACGAACTGGACGTCCGCTATCTCGAGCCCAGTCGATTCCGCCAGTGCGCACGCGTAGGCCGCACCCTGCCGGGCGTAGCCCTCGAGCTTCTCGTCGATCTCCGTCTCGGAACTCACCGAGTCGGTCTTGTAGTCGACGATGACCAGGCCGTCCGGCGACTCGACGAGCAGGTCAACATAACCTTCGATCGTTCGGGCTCCGACAGGAGCGGCGACGTAGAGCTCTTTCCAGTGGCGGGCGGTGCGGCAAGAGGCAACGATCGGCGCCTCGAGCGCAGACATCGCCGCTGCCCGAATCGTGTCGACGAGATCGGGCACCGCTTCGAGCCAGGCCTGCGATTCGGCGAGCTGGTCGATGACGGCAGGATCCGGCTCCGACAGATCGGCGTACTGCAGCACCGCGTGAACGGCGCGGCCGATTGATGTTCCGGCTCGACCGCGGCGGAAGGTCTGCGGTGGAAGCCGGTCGTCGGAGCTGTCGAGGTCGTCCTCGCGGTCTTCGAAGGCGTCTGCTTCGGCCGCAAGCTCGCGGAACGCCTTCGCAACGCCGGTGGCCGACACAACCGGAGTGACAGCAGCGGTTTCCAACAGCGCCGATCGGCTGGCCTGCCACGCCGGCTCGTCGATTGGCACGGCGTCCGGAGGTGACCCAAGGGGCAGCTCACCCTGGGCAGCGACTCCGTGTTCTTCGGCTATGAACGGCCGCACGAGACCCGCCCCAGACCCGGTCGCGAAGTCGTGGATGAGCCTCCCATGGCAGTTGGTCGGTTTGGGCTCTCCCTTGGCGTCGATCTTGCACCCGTGATGGCCGCTCACGACGAGGTGATCGCGGGCACGGGTCAGCGCCACGTAGAGCAGCCGGTCTTTTTCTGGCCTGTCCATCTGTTCTTCGAGATCCAGGTGGACTTCGAACCGCTCGGTCTTGATGTCGGACTTGAGTTTCACCGAGGGCGGCTCGCCCGGCTCGCCCCAGAGCACGCCGACGCCGCCGCCGGTCGACCTGTACTGCGTGGTCAGGCCCGAGACCACGGTGATTGGGAACTCCAAACCCTTCGCACCATGAATCGTCATGATCCTCACGGCATCGTCGTCGATTTCGGGGAGCATCGGCTCGTGGGCCTTGGATCCGTCGAG
>JABDJC010000206.1 GCA_013003395.1 Acidimicrobiia bacterium | reverse complement strand
ACTGTTGGGTTTGCGTTATGGCCAAAAAGACGGTGCGAGACCGACAGAAGTCAATGGGCAAACCGGGGCGCGGCCCTGGGGATCTGCCGTTTCAGCAACCTCCGCCGGAGATACCGGACTCGGTTTTCGCGTTCCTGTCGTTCGTGGCCATCGGTCTGTTCCTCCTCCTGGCCGTGTGGTTCAATGCCACCCAGGTCGAACGCAACCTCATGACACAGGCCCAAGAATTGCTGCTCGCCTCAGGTTTCGACGACGTCGTGCCCCGGATCGATGGTCGCGACATCACCCTCACCGGCCGTGTCAAGACTCAAGGTGGCGTCGGTCGAGCTGAAGTCATCGTTTCGGAAATCGAGGGCGTGCGAGCGACCGAAAATCGGCTGGTTGTCGTCGAGCCGCCACCGGTCGACATCGAGGCGGTCTTCGAGCTGGTCCCCCTGCGTCTCACGTGGGTCGGAAGAACGGGCGAAGTGACGGGTTCTGTCGCCACGCTCGATGAACGGCAGCGAGTCCTCGACGTACTCGCACCCTTGTTCAGCTCGCTGACGAGCGACGCCCTGATCGTCGACGACACCCTGCCGACCACGGAATGGCTCGGATCGTTCTCCGCGCTGGCGCCGCTCGTACACAGTGCCACTCACGAAGGCAGCGTGATGGTGAATCCAGAAGGCGCGGTTGTGGTGGTCGCAGGCGAAACGGATCAGCGGCGCACCCGAGATCGAGTTCTCGAACGTGCTGAGGAATTGTTCATCGACTTCGAAGTGGTCAACGCCATGAGCCTCGAAGACCGGCCCCGACCTACTCGTGAACGTGTGGAAGCGCTCCAGGTGGACCTCAACGAGCTGCTGGAGAACGCAATCGTCGAGTTCGAAACCAACAGCACCGTCATCAGTGCTGCCGGCAAGGAACTGCTCGACGATGTTGTGGCGATACTCGCTGAACAGCCAGACATTCCTGTTGAGATCGCCGGACACGCCGACGATCGCGGCGACGAGCAGGCCAACTACGACCTGGCGTTGCGACGTGCCGAATCGGTGCTCGCCTATCTGGTTGGCGCCGGTTTGGACGGCGGACGCTTCACCGTCGTTTCATTCGGCGAGACTCAGCCGGTTGCCGACAACACCACTGAGGCAGGACGCCAACAGAATCGCAGGATCGAGTTCACAGCGATGGAGGAGTGAGACATGTACTTGATGGGTGAGATAGCGGGTTCGCTGGCCGTCGCAATACTGCTCGGGTTCTCCATAGGCTGGATGGCGCGTGGCCGTCTCAAGCGGGGCTCCGTGAAGCGTCGATTCTGATCGGGATCATGCCTCGCTCACCGCAGTACCATTCGCGGCGATGCCAGACACTTTCGACACCGCGAAGCGTGCTTTCCGCGACCTGAGAGTTTCGGTCACTGATCGATGCAATTTCCGTTGCACTTACTGCATGCCGAAAGAGACGTTCGGCCCCGACTACCAATACTTGGAGCGCACGGAGCTCTTGACGTTCGAAGAGATCGCGCGGCTCGTTCGCCTTTCGAAAGACCTCGGGGTCACCAAGGTGCGGCTCACCGGTGGTGAGCCACTGCTTCGCAAAGGCATCGAGGGCTTGGTCGCACAGTTGCGTGCCATCGGTGATCTCGACCTCACCCTCACCACCAATGGTTCGCTGCTCGCTCGCAAAGCCGACGCTCTCGCAAGCGCCGGCCTCGACCGGGTCACCGTGAGTCTCGACGCCGTAGACGACGCAACCTTCAAGGCGATGAACGACGTCGACTATCCGGTGGCGAAAGTACTAGAAGGAATCGAAGCCGCTGCCGACGCCGGATTGGGTCCCATCAAGATCAACGCCGTCATCAAACGCGGCGTCAACGGCCATGCTCCGTTGGCAATGGCCCGTCACTTCAAAGGATCCGGCCACATCGTGCGATTCATCGAATACATGGATGTCGGTTCCACGAATGGTTGGCGTCTCGACGACGTGATCTCGGGACAGGACATCGTCGCGGCGATCAACGCCGAACTGCCGCTCGAGCCCATCAAGCCCAACTACATCGGAGAGGTGGCCTCTCGCTGGCGGTACCGCGATGGCAGCGGCGAGATAGGTGTCATCACGTCGGTGACCGCACCGTTCTGCGGCAGCTGCACCCGTGGCCGAGTCTCGGCTCAAGGCATGCTCTACACCTGCCTTTTCGCATCGAGCGGCCACGACCTCCGCCAGATGATGCGCGGTTTGGCGTCAGATGCTGAGCTCTCAGCCGCAATCGCCTCGATCTGGGAGACGAGAGACGACCGCTACTCAGACCTACGCAGCGAAGCCACGTCCGACTTGCCGAAGATAGAAATGTCGTATATCGGTGGCTGAACCAAACTTCCTCGAAGCGTTCGCCACGGCCCTGGCCAATGCGGTCGATCTGACCGCTGACGACTTTTCGACTGCGGAGGAGACCGAGCTGCTCGACCTTGCCAGGATCGTTGCTCACGGCACCGAGCGGAAGAACGCCCCACTTGCCACCTATCTCGCCGGTCAATACGTCGCCATCCGAGGCGCCGATGACGTGACGTCGGCCCAAGCGGTCAGCGAAGTGATGGAGATCGCCAGCGACCTACTCGGCGACGAGTGAAACCGCTCGCTGAAGCACGGGACGAAGTCTTGGCAGCGGTTCATCCGCTCCCGGTCGTCGAAGTGCTCCTCGAAGACGCCAGAGGACTGGCGCTTGCCGAAGATGTCGTCGCCACCGAAGACGTGCCGCCTTTCGACAACTCTGCGATGGATGGTTTTGCGGTTCAGCGAGCAGACCTCAACTCGGTGCCGGTCGTGTTGCCGATTCTCGAGGACGTTCCGGCCGGCTCGGTTCCAAGCCAACCCCTGACCTCTGGGTCGGTGATCAAGATCATGACCGGTGCGCCGTTGCCTGAGGGCGCGGACACTGTGGTCAAAGTCGAAGACACCTCGCCAGTCGGAACAACCGAGGTGCAGATTTCCGCGGCTCCCGACCTTGGTACGGCAGTCCGTCGAGCCGGGGGAGACGTGAAGCGCGGCACCACCGTGTTCACCGCCGGGACAAGGTTGAGCTCGACCCATCTGAGTGTTCTCGCATCGCTGGGCGTGGCCAAACCACTGGTGCGGCGCCGCCCCGTCGTTGCGTACATGACCACGGGAGACGAGCTCGTCCCGGCGTCGACGGCGACGTTGCGTCCTGGCCAGATTCGAGATGCGAACACGCACACCGTCGGAGCGATCCTTGACGAGCTCGGCGTGGAAGGCATCAACATCGGTGCCATCGGGGACGACGCCGACGAGTTGCGGGAGGCACTGAGTTCGGCGGCAGATCAAGCCGACATCATCATCACCACTGGCGGCGTTTCGATGGGGGAGTACGACCTCGTCAAACAAGTCCTCACAGAGCTGGGCGGCGTCGAATTCTGGAAGGTCGCGATGCAGCCGGGGAAACCGTTTGCGTTCGGCCGGATTGCAGGAACCCCGCTGTTCGGACTGCCAGGCAACCCGGTGTCCGTGATGGTTGCGTTCGAACAGTTCGCTCGACCGGCGTTGCTCAAGATGATGGGTTCGTCCGCGTTGCTGCGGCCTCGTCTCCGAGCTCGCCTCGAGCGTGAAGTGTCGACCAACCCCGAAAAGATCGTGTTCCTCCGAGTTGCGCTCCGCCACGATGGAGACGTGCTCACCTGTGACCTGTCGGGTGGGCAAGACTCGAACGTGCTGTCCGCTCTGGCCAGCGCCAACGGACTCGCCGTCGTTCCCTTCGGAACGGGACACGTGGCGGCAGGCGAGTTCGTCGACGTCGAGATCCTGCGGCTCGACGACCAGTGACCCCGTTACCATCTGCCCCGTGACCAACGCTGAACTCGTCGCCAAGATCGCGCAGCTTGCACCGCCCGGAAAGGCGGCATCCTGGGATCCAGTGGGACTCCAGTTGGGCGACTCCGCATCGGAAGCGGCCAAGGTCGCGGTGTGTCATGAAGTCACGCCAGCGGTGGTCGCCAAAGCCGAAGATTCCGACATCGACCTCCTCGTTGCCTACCACCCACTGTTGTTCCGCCCGACCACGCGAATCACCGCAGGGACGTCAGCCTCGGGCCGCGCATACCGCCTGATCCGGGCGGGAGTCGCCCTCTACGTCGTGCATACGGCGTTCGACGTCGCTGAGAACGGTGCAGCAGACGCTCTCGCCGACGCACTACACCTCGAGCAGGTGAGCGGATTCGGCCCCGCATGGCCCTCGGACCAGGTCAAGATCGTCACCTACGCACCGCCTGCTGACGCGGACGCGCTCGTGACAGCGATGGCCGAACGTGGCGCGGGGCGCATCGGGAACTACTCGGCCTGCGCCTTTCGAACCGCAGGCGTCGGCATGTTCACGCCCGGGGACGACGCTGAGCCAACGGTCGGCTCGTCTGGGCGGCCCAATGTCATCGATGAACATCGGATCGAGATGGTTGCCTCTCGATCGTCGGCGGATTCGATCGTCGGGGCTCTCGTGGCGGCACATCCGTACGAAGAAGCACCTTTCGAGGTGTATCCGCTCGAAGCCAATGCAGGATTCATCGGTCGTAGCGGCGTTCTTGGCGCTCCAACGACGCTGCGACAATTCGCCGGACGTGTGGAGGCGACTCTGGGGGGCGTGGTCCGAGTCGCCGGTGAGCTCGACGACCAGGTCACCACCGTTGCCTGTGTTCCCGGGTCCGGTGGCTCGTTGCTGCAAGCCGTCACCGCCGATGTGGTGGTGACCGGCGATGTCTCGCACCACGAAGCGCAGGCTGCCCTCGAGCGGGGGGTTTCCATCGTCGATCCGGGTCATGCGGCCACCGAACGACCGGGTATCGCGAGGCTGTACTCTGCCGTCTCGGCAATGCACGACGCCGTGGTCGACCTGACCGATGATCCGAACCCCTGGAGACAGATTTGATGGACGAGTTTCGAAGCCTGGCGGACCTCCTTGACCTACAGTCTGTGGACCTCGACATCGACCGGCTGTTGTTCCAGCGTCAGCATCTGCCTGCACTCGAGGCGTACAAGGATGCGCACGCCAAGGCCGAATCACTGACCAAAGAACTCACGTCCGTGAGAGCTGCATTGGTGGAGGCAACCCGCGGTCTCGACCGAGCCAACGGCGAGCTCGACCTGGCGGGCACGAAGCTTCATTCGGAGGAGAATCGCTTGTTCGCAGGTGGTCTCGGCGCCAGGGAGGTGCAGCATCTGCGGCAAGAGGTCGAGATGCTGAAGCGGAAGAAGACGGAGGAAGAGGACGTGATCCTCGAACTCATGGAGACCAAGGAAGACCTGGAGGCCAAGGAAGCGGACCTCGCCGAGCAGGAGCAGGCTGCGGTCGCCAGGCGCTCCGAGATCGAGTCAGAGGTATCGGAGTCTTGGAAGCAGATCGATGCAGAGATCGCCAAGAAGGAAGTTCGCAAGGCTGACATCGCACCGCTCATCGAAGAGGAACTCATGGAGCTGTACGACGAGCTGAGAGTTTCGAAGGACGGCGTCGCCGTAGGGCGACTGGCCGACGGCCAGTGTGGGGGATGCCACCTGAAGCTGACTGCGGCGGAACAGAGCCAAGTGGTCAAGAGCGACCCTCCTCGCTGTCCGCATTGTCGTCGCATCCTCGTTCCCTGATTCGCTGTGCTGTTCTGGCACCTGGGCGGCACCGTCGCGATTGCCAGGTATGCGTTTCGCGACGAGCGGATGGATCTCCGATTTCTCGCACTCGGTGCACTGCTGCCTGACCTGATCGACAAGCCGATCGCGTACTTCGTGTTCGAGCGCTACAACGCAACGCGCCTTTGGGGTCACACGCTGATCTTTGC
>JABDJC010000123.1 GCA_013003395.1 Acidimicrobiia bacterium | reverse complement strand
GTCTCGTCGCCTTCTGAGGAGGCGCTGGCATCGGTGCCGATAGCGTTCGTCGTGTTCGACCTGCTGTTCAGCGGAGAGTCGCTGATTGGTATGCCGTGGCACGAGCGACGAGCCAGGCTCGAATCCCTTTCGATGCCCGACTCGATGATCGTCACCGATGTCTTCGCCGGGGATCCCGGACCCATCTGGGACCTCGTCGTAGCTCGCAACCTCGAAGGTGTCGTGAGCAAGCAGGTCGACTCGGTGTACCGACCCGGAATGCGGTCACCGGATTGGCGCAAGATCGCCAACCGCAAACTCATGAAGGCGGTCGTATGCGGCTACACCCCAGGCGAAGGCGGACGAGCGGCGACCTTCGGATCATTGGTACTCGGTCTGGCAGACGGAGACGAGTGGCGCTTGGTTGGCGCGGTGGGCAGTGGCTTGTCAGACGCTGCCCTGGGTGCCATCAGATCGTCCCTCGACGAGATGACTTCTGACGTTGCGGTCATCGACGATCCGATGATCCCGAAAGGAATCACCTGGGTCGAGCCGCGGCTCGTTGCGGTTGTCGAGTTCAAGGAATGGACAGGATCCGGGCGACTTCGAGCTCCTGTATTCAAGGGTTTCACACGGGACGATCCGGGGGAGATCACGTGGCAATCGGACGGGCCGACCTGAACGGCAAAACCGTCCTTCAAGAATTGAGCTCGAAGTGTCGATGAACAACAGTATGAACTCTGCTGAACTGTTCGGATTGATGGCGACGATGCTCTTGATCTTCGTGACTTTCGACCTCGCACGATCCATGAGGGCAGAGGAGCAACGCTTGTCCGGGCTTCGAGAGTCCAAGCACGTTCCATGGCAATCGACGCCCAGAATCATCGAGCGAGGTGAGCGATGACCGGCATCGAGTTCATCGTCGTGTTCTGTTTGGTAGCTGTGATCGGATTCGCTTGGAGCGTCCTGGCAGACATGGGCCACGTTGAGCCTCTCGAGGTTCGCGACGTTCCGTTGCTCGAAGCCGCCGACGAGCTGATCTAGCTCGATCGACTCAGCTGGCTTCCTTGGCCCGCTTCTCTTTGGTCGCTTCGACGCTGGCCTTCAACGCCTCCATCAGATCCACAACGCCGGCCGGCTGTTGCGTCTCGGTGGCGACGATCTCTTGACCTTCGACCTTCTGACGGGCCATCTCTTCGATCGCTTCGCGGCTCTCGTCGGTCCACGCGAGCGGATCGAACACGCCAGTGAGATTGTCGATGATCATCTCTGCCATCTTCGTTTCCTCGGCCCGGATCTCGACGTCCTCCGATAGCGTTTCGAATTCCGGCTCGCGGATCTCGTCCGGCCAGTACATGGTCTCCATGATGAGCACGTCTTCTTCCGGGCGGATCACCGCCAGATACTCGCGCTCGCGGATCGCCACCTTGGCAACCCCAACCATTTCCTTTTCCTGCAGTGACTTGAGAAGGAGCTTGTATGCCTTGATTCCGGTTTGCTCGGGAGCGAGGTAGTAGGACGAGCGGTAGTAAATCGGATCGATCTCCTCCTGCTTCACGAACTGCACGACGTCAACGGTCCCGCCCGACAGATTCGTTCCTATGGCTTCGAGGTCTTCCGATGTGAAGACGACGTAGCGGCCCTTGTCCACCTCGTAGCCCTTCACGATGTTCTCGTAGGGGACCTCTTTGCCGTCGGTCTCCGAGACGCGCTTGTACTTGATGGCGCTGTGATCGCTCTCGCGCAGTTGCTTGAACTTCGGCCGCTTGTCCGAGCGCGCCGTGTACAAGCCGACAGGGATCGTGACGAGGCCAAAAGAGATGGCCCCTTTCCAGATGGGTCGCATGAGAATCAGTGTAGAGCGCCATGAAACGAAGTCGAGCGTGCTTGATTCCACACTATGGGTGCGTTTAAGCACGCTCGACTTGCCGTCGTGCGGTCCCACATAGGAGAGAAGCGGTGTTGTGCCCCCGGCAGGATTCGAACCTGCGCACCCGGCTCCGGAGGCCGGTGCTCTATCCCCTGAGCTACGGGGGCAACTCGGCGAGTGTAACCGAGAGGCCAGACCGCGATTCGACGACGGTATCCTCGCTCGATGCCTCTCTTGACCGATCTCAGCGACATCTTCGGCGACGCCTTTGCGAAAGCGGGCGTCGACGCCAGTCATGGCGCGGTGGTCACGTCGCAGCGGCCTGATCTCGCGCAATTCCAATGCAATGGAGCTCTCGGCGCCGCCAAACAGGCTGGTCGCAATCCGCGGGAGCTTGCCGAAGCCGTCCTGGAAGCGATTTCCGACCGAGAACCGTTCAAGGAACTGTCCATCGCCGGCCCCGGCTTCATCAACATCGACCTCACCGACAAGTACCTGGCAGCTCAGGTCAGGTCGGTTCAGGCGGACGACCGTCACGGAGTGCCTGCGCCCGAGAAGAAGTCGGTGATCGTCGACTACGGCGGACCAAACGTTGCCAAGGAACTTCATGTCGGCCACCTGCGCCCTGCCATCATCGGGGAGTCGGTCAAACGCATATTCCGGTTTGCCGGTCATGACGTTGCCGGTGACGTGCACCTCGGCGATTGGGGACTCCCCATGGGACAGCTGATCGCCGAAATGAAGCACCGAGATCCCGATCTCGTCTACTTCGACCCCGACCACACGGGCCCGTATCCGCAAGAGTCACCAGTAGATGTTGCTCATCTCAACGAGATGTATCCGGTGGCTGCTGCGGCGGCAACGGAGGATCCTGAGCGCAAGTCCGAGGCTCAGCAGGCAACTGCAGAACTCCAAGCCGGTCGACCGGGCTACCGCGCTTTGTGGGAGCACTTCAGGAGGGTGTCGATCGAGGCGATGCGTGAGGTGTATGACACCCTCGGCGTGCACTTCGAGCTGTGGAACGGCGAGGCCTCTGTGCACGATCGCATCGAGCCGATGGTCGCGAGACTCAGAGCCAATGGAGTCGCGGTGGAAAGTGACGGTGCCCTGGTCATCGTCGTTGACGATCCCGACGAGAATCGCGAGATACCGCCACTCATGCTCGTGAACTCTCGCGGTGCGTTCACCTACGGCACCTCGGATCTCGCAACGGTCGAAGAACGGGTGGTGGACGCCAAGGCGGACGAAGTCATATACGTGGTGGACGCCCGCCAAGGACTGCATTTCGAGCAGATCTTCCGAGCGGCACGCAAGAGCGGCATCGCGCCGCAATCGGTGATTCTCGAACACGCTCCAAACGGGACGGTGAACGGCCCGGGCGGGACACCGCTCAAGACCAGGGAAGGCAATCTTCCACTGCTGCGGGATCTCATCAACGACGCCACGGCCGCGGCGGCCGATCGCCTTGCCGAAAACGATCTTGCTTCGGAGTATGACGAGATCGAGCGCGCCGACATCGCCTCGAAGGTGGGTATGGCTGCGCTCAAGTACGGCGATCTTCAGAATCATCGGTCGAGTGACTACATATTCGACCTCGACCGGTTCTCGGCATTCGAGGGCAAGACGGGACCGTATCTGCTGTACGGAGCGGTGCGCATGAAGTCGATTCTGCGCGAAGCCGCAGATCGCGGTCTGCAACTCGGAACCGTGCTGCCGCCAAAGGTCGATCAGAGCCGCAACCTCATGCTGGCGTTGCTTCGGTTCCCGGACGTGTTCGATCGGGCGCTCCGTCACCGGGCGCCCAACCATCTCGCCGAATACGGCTACGAATTGGTGGCCGAATTCAGCCGCTTCTACGAAGCGTGCCACATCCTGCGCGAACGCGACCCTGCTCGTCAGGCGTCATGGCTTTCGATGGTCGAGTTGACCCTGGCGACGCTCGGTACCGTGCTCGAACTGTTGGGTATCGAGTCGCCAGAGCGTATGTGATGGAGACGCCTTGGCCGCTCACCTCGGCGGACGTGGACGATGTGATGACGATCGGAGGCCTATCGGTCGCTGATCTCGCCAACGAACATGGAACACCGTTGTGGGTGGTGGACGAGTCGGATCTTCGCGATCGGTGCAAGCGCTACCGAACGGCTTTTCCGGACGTGGACGTTGCCTACGCCTCGAAGGCGTGGTGCGTGACAGGATTGCTTCAGATTGCTGCCGAAGAAGGACTTTGGATCGATGTTGCTTCAGGCGGCGAGCTCCAGACCGCAGTGAACGCTGGTGTCTCGATGGATCGAGTCGTGTTCCACGGCAACAACAAGTCAGAAGACGAGCTACGAATGGCAGCCGACCTCAGAGTGGGGCGGATCGCTGTCGACGGCTTCGCCGAGCTCGACCGACTCGAGCGGATCGGCATCGACTTGGGACACACGTTCGCCGTATGGCTTCGTATCACGCCGGGGATCGATGCCCATACCCACGAGTACGTGCGGACGGGTCATGACGACTCGAAATTCGGCTTCACGTTGTCCCTCGGGTTCGCCGACGAGGCGATGGAGTACAGCCTCGATCTGCCACACGTCGATGTCGTCGGCGCACACGCACACATCGGTTCTCAGATCTTCGGTACCGACCCGTTCATCGCCAACGCCGAGGTCATGGTGGGGCTGCTGGCGCACTGGCGGGCACGATTCGATGTGACGCTCACAGAGCTGAATCTCGGTGGTGGCATGGGCATTCGATACACGCACGAGGATCATCCCGTTGCAGTGGCCCGCTACGGGGAAGCGGTCCTGGCTGCGGTCCAGCGAGCCTGCGATGAGTACAAGTTTCCGATGCCGAGATTGGCCGTCGAGCCGGGACGGGCGATCGTTGCTCCGTCGACGGTGACGCTCTATCGAGTCGGCGTCGTCAAGCGACTTCCCGGATTGCGCACCTACGTGAGTGTCGACGGTGGGATGAGCGACAACATCCGGCCCGCGCTCTACGGCGCAGAACACGAGGTGCGGCTCGCAGGCCGAGCATCCACCGCTGCTCTCGAGCCGTTCACGATCGTCGGCAAGCACTGCGAATCCGGCGACCTCATTCGCGAGCGGGTTTCACTGCCGGGAGATCTCGTGCCAGGTGACCTTCTCGCGGTTGCTGCGACCGGTGCGTACACGGAGTCGATGGCGTCGAACTACAACCGACTGCCTCGCCCAGCTGCGGTCCTGGTGAAGGCGGGCGAGGTGCGGCCACTCATTCGCCGCGAGACCTACGCCGACGTGGTGGCTCGAGACATTCCTCTGGCCTGAAGCCGGTCTGAATTCGATGGATCGGTGACGAAAGTCCCAATCGTCTGGGCCGCTTCGGCCCTACTGGCCACGTGACTCACAAACGAGGGTGTCCCCAGTCATCACTACTCGGAGGAACTCATGAAAGACGCGCTCGGCGCCAAGGTCATTGGCGGGCTTGCCGTCATGGCGGCCTTCTTGGTCGTGGGCCTGGTTGGTTTCGTGCTCGGCAACCGGCCGGAAGCACCCAACACCACAGACATCACGGCTGCGGTGGCGCTGGAGCCCTCTCCAGCGGGGATTTCGGCAGCAGCAGCCACTCCGGTTGCTGCAGTAGCCGCGCAAACAGGTGCGGTTGTCGAGGTTGATCTCGTTGCGGAGGTGGTCGACTGGGACGTCGTCGACGGCGAGCTCGTCGAGGTGTGGGGCTACAACGGTGAGTATCCGGGTCCTGCGATCCACGCCAATGTCGGCGACACCGTTCGGGTTCACCTCACGAATCTGTTGCCGGAAGGCACCTCGATCCATTTCCACGGACTCGACGTTCCCAACAACCAAGACGGCGTTCCCGGCATCACGCAGCCGATGATCGAACCTGGCCAGGCGTGGACGTATGAATTCGTGGTCGACGAACCGGGCACCACGATGTATCACACGCACGCCAACACGATGGCTCAGCTCGGGAAGGGCCTTGTCGGTCCGCTGATCGTTCATGATCCGGCCGACGCCTACGACAACGAATACGTCATGGTGCTCCACGAGATCGACGGATTCTTCACCATCAACGGCCACTCGTTCCCTGACACCCTCAACGATGACACGTTCATCCAGATGGAGACCGGCGAGGACATCTTGGTGCGGTTCATCAACGCCGGGCAGCAGCATCACCCGATGCACCTTCATGGTCACCAATTCGAGGTGGTCTCCCTCGACGGAAACCCATTGCCGGCGCCCTACGAAGCGAACACGGTCGACATTGCCCCGGGCCAGACGGTCGACGTTGTGGTGAGAGGTGACAACCCAGGAACCTGGACGTTCCACTGCCACATCATCAGCCATGTCACCAACAAGGGCGTGTACCCGGGCGGCATGTTGACTCTCGTGGACTACACGGATCACACGTCGTACATGGAAGATCCTTCAGTGCAACCGCAGGAGCCGCGTGATGCAGGCGTTGCACCTCCACCGCCTGCGGTCGAGACCACGGCTTCCGTCGACGCCTCCGTGGACGGTGTGTTCGAGATCGTCGCCACGGAATTCGCGTTCGATGTTCCCAACATCGCCGTGGCACCCGGCGACGAAGTGTTGGTCCGTCTCGTCAACAACGGTGCGGTCCTCCACAACTGGGAGATTCCCGAGTGGGGATTTGTAGTTGAGGCCGCTGCTGGAACAACTGCGGAAGCAGTCCTGAGAGTCCCCGACGACGCTTCAGGGGAGTACGAATTGTTGTGCAACATCGCCGGCCATCAGGCCGCCGGCATGGAAGGTCTTTTGATCGCGTCCGGGTGAGTTCCTCCGGACGAGCGTGAAGCCCGGGTCCCCGCGCCCGGGCTTCCACGCGTGTCGATTCGTGAGCGGACCTCTAGCCTCAGATGGTGATCGACCTCATCATCCGCGCCGGCACCGTCATCACCGTTGATGCGACCCATCGGGTCATCGCTGACGGAGCCATCGCGGTCGACGACGGTCGAATCATCGCCGTGGGATCTGCCGTCGAAGTTGCCGACGCCCATCGTGCTCGCGAGACGATTGCCATGCCGCGCGGCGTCGCTCTGCCAGGCCTCGTGGACTCCCACGGTCACGCGGGGCATTCGCTGGTTCGTACGATGGCCGACGACCTCGACTCGTGGATGACGGCATGTGAGTCCTTGTACCTCCACGGAGCAACTCCAGAATTCTGGCGTGCTGAAGCTCGACTCACCGCTGCCGAGAAGCTGATGGCTGGGACTACGACCTCGCTGTCGATGCTGGGAGGAGCGGGTGACACCATCAGAGTCGACGATCCCGCCCACGCGAATGCGCACCTGTCAGGATATGTCGACGTCGGGTTGCGCTCGATCGTTGCGGTCGGTCCAGGCGCTCCGCCGTTTCCGAAGGCGACCACGGCTCATCGTGGGGGAGTGGCGGCTGACGTGGCAACGACGTTCGATGAGCAGATGGCCGTCGTGAAGGATCTTGTCCGCGAGTGGGCAAATCACCCCACTGCGAGCATTGCGCTCACGTATCCGACGATGTCGATCGCGGACGTCGACGCGTCCCTCGACCTCGACGCACTGCTCGCCGGGGCGGCGGAGATCCGAGCGCTTTCAGACAGTGCGGAGATTCTGATCGTTCAGGACGGTCATCGGGCTGACACCGTTGAGGCCAGTTCGCGGCTCGGTCTGCTCGGTCCGCGGTCAGTCTTGTCGCACGCCATCGATCTGAGCGACTGGCACGTGCAGGTCATCGCAGCTGCCGGGGCTGCGGTGGCGCACAACCCTTCGGCCATCTACTCACAGTTCGGTCGCTGTCCGGTTCCCGAACTCATCGAGGCCGGTGTCACCGTGGGCCTGGGTTCAGATGCAACCGCTCCCGACCGGTCGGCCGACATGTTCCGTCACATGTTCCAACTCACTCGCTATCACCGCGCCGACAGGAGAGACCCTTCGCTGTTTCCCCCCGGCACCACGCTCGGGATTGCCACGATCGAGTCGGCCCGAGCCCTCGGTATGGCCGATTTGATCGGCTCGATCGAGGTGGGCAAGTCGGCCGATGTCATCCTCCTCGACGTCGACAAGCCGCATCTCACCCCGTTCTCGCACCCCGTCCACCAGATCGTCTACTTCGCCACCGGGGCCGATGTCGATACGGTGATCGTGGGCGGCGACGTGCTGATGAGGAACCGGGTCGTGACAAGCGTCGACGTGGCTGAAGTACTCGACGAGGCGCGCACGCAACAGCAGCTGGCGTTCGAGCGCATCGGCATGAGTCAACCCGCCGATCGGATCGGATTGTGGGACGCGGTTCGCTATCCGGATGGTCCGACCATCTCGCTCTGACGGCACGGGCTGTCGATGTCGGGCTCAGCCGATCTGAGCGCTCGTCACAGTGCCGCCCAATCGTTTGGTGAAATCGGATCGGTTTCGCTCGTCATGTACAGCGGGAAGCCGCCCGGAACGAAGTCGGTGGTGCTCGTCCAAATACCGGCTTCGACCGCAGTGGCAGACCTGCCATGGTCGCCTTCACCCCACTGAACGTAGCGAATGATCGCTTCTGGATTGCCGAAGTCCCGAGCGGTGTAGAGGCCCACTTCGCCTGACTCGGGGGACAGCCCGAGGTCTGAAGTCGGAATCTCGATCGTTGCTCCTGGAGCCAGGGTCTCGGCTGGCAGCTCAACGTAGGTCGGACGGTTGCACAGCTGATGGCCGGCCAGGTCGTAGTCGCTGTTGCCCGTGTTGGTGATGACGATCATCCCGGTGTCGAAGTCCACTGCGGAGATGACCAGTGGGCTGCCGGCGGCCGGCGTCGGTGGCGCTGCGGTCGTCGCAGATGGCGTGCCGGTGGTTTCGGTCGGAGCTTGTGTCGTCGAGTCTGCCGAGCCGCCGCAAGCGGCGATTGCCAGGACCGTTGCTATCAATAGTGAACCGAGTCGAGACAAAAGGTGTCCTCCTGAGAGCTGTACAAGAACACTACGGGCGATGGAGCGCTATTGGTTCAGTCCACTGTCCGTACACTCTCCCGAATGTTGCGATCACACTGGCGGCTTGATCCCGAAATCACCTTCTTGAATCACGGATCCTTCGGCGCTACGCCGACCACCGTGCTCGACCGCCAAGAGGCACTCCGAGATCAGATGGAAGCCGAACCGGTCCGGTTCTTCGAGCGAGACCTCGAAACGATGTGGGACACGGCTCAACAAGCGCTAGCGGATTTCGTCGGAGCAGATGTGGACGACATTGCTTTCGTGACGAACGCAACCGCCGGAGTGAACGCCGTACTGCGTTCACTCACATTCGAGCCTGGCAGCGAGATCATCGTCACCGATCACGGGTATGAAGCGTGTCGTAATGCAGTCGAGTATGTCGCCAAGAGATCGAGCGCCACCGTGGTCGTCGTTCCGATCCCGTTTCCCCCAGCCGACCAAGCATCCGTGACCGACGCCATTGCGGATGCGGTGACCCCTAGGACGGTGTTGGCGTTGGTCGACCACGTCACGAGTCCCACCGGTCTGGTGTTTCCGGTCGGTGACATCGTTGCGGCACTCGAACACCGCGGCGTCGACGTGCTCGTCGACGGAGCGCATGCGCCCGGAATGCTCGACCTCGACATCGATGCGATCGGGGCCGCGTACTACACCGGCAACTGCCACAAATGGATGTGCGCACCCAAAGGAGTCGGATTTCTTCACGTCCGACGAGATCGGCAGTCGGCGGTCGTGCCGACGGTCATCAGCCACGGTGCGAGTTCGACCCGCAGCGATCGGAGCCCGTTCCGGCAGCTGTTCGCATGGACCGGCACGGCGGACGCCTCCGCTCAGCTGTGTGTGCCCGACGCCATGGACGCCATGGCATCGATGGTTCCCGGTGGATGGAAGGAAATCAGGCGTCGCAACCATGAACTCGCCTATGCGGGCGGTTCGATGGTGCACGACGCAGTCGGCGTAGGTCCTGCGGTTGCGGAGAATTTCGTGGGCTCACTCATGGCGATCCGACTGCCTGACGGGCCGGGCCGTGCCCACGGCAAGCCTGGCGAGCTTCAGAACCGACTTCTCTTTCGACATCGCATCGAAGTACCCATCGTCGATTGGCCTGCGACGCCGCAGCGCCTCGTTCGAATTTCGGCGCAGGTCTACAACGAGGAGTCCGAATACCGGTATCTCGCCGAAGCCCTAGCTGCGGAGTTGCGTGATCCGGGCGTTTGAGGATGGCGGCGTCGGGTGGGAAGGCGACCGTTAGCATCCCGCAGCATGATTGGTATAGGACTACTCGGTGCAGGAACGGTCGGCGGAACTCTCGTTCGGCGGTTGGTCGATGATCGCTCGGCGATCGCGACGAAGACCGGCCTCGATCTGCGCATCACCAAGATCGGCGTCCGGTCACTCGACAAGGCACGCCCGTTCGAGATCGGGGAAGGCGTCCTCACCGACGATCTGAATGCCGTCGTTGACCATCCAGACGTCCACCTCGTCGTCGAACTCATGGGAGGCCTCGAGCCCGCAGGCGACTTGGTTCTGCGTGCCATCGAAGCCGGTAAACCGGTCATCACGGCCAACAAGGAACTGATCGCGATCCGCGGTCCCGAGCTCATCGCTGCCGCCAGCTCTCGGGGCGTTCCGTTGTTGTTCGAGGCCGCAGTTGGTGGCGGTATTCCGATCATCCGGCCCTTGAGCGAGACCCTGGCAGGGGAGAAGATCACCAGCGTGCTCGGCATCGTCAACGGCACCACGAACTACATTCTCACGCAGATGGCTGAGCATGGCACGTCGTACGGCGACGCCCTCGCTGCCGCTCAAGAACTTGGTTACGCCGAGCCGGATCCCACCGCTGATGTCACGGGAGCAGACGCGGCCGCCAAGGCATCGATCTTGGCCTCCCTTGCCTTCGGAACCTGGGTGGGCCGTGACCAGGTCCATCACGAAGGTATCGACAATCTCAGCGCCGAAGACATCACCGCAGCCCAGCGCCTCGGGTACACGGTCAAGTTGCTGGCAATCGCGGATCAGACCGATGCTGGAGTGTGCGCAAGGGTGTATCCCGCGATGTTGCCCAACGACCATCCGTTGGCGGCGATCAGGGGAGCGACAAACGCCGTGTACGTGGCCGGTCCTGCAATCGACCAGTTGCTGTTCGCCGGTCCTGGCGCAGGGGGAGACCCAACCGCCACTGCCGTACTCGGCGACGTGATCGACGCCGCGCGGGAGATCCTCGCCGGTGCGCAGGCGGCACTCCGCATCCAGTTTTCGCCGGGAGAGATCGTCGACTTCGGTGAGATCGTCACCCAGTGGTACATCCGGCTCGAGGTCGCCGACCAGCCTGGTGTGTTGGCCCAGATTGCAGGGGCGTTCGGCGATGCCCAGGTGTCCATCGAATCCATGTCACAGGAGGGGCGAGGTGACGCAGCCCGCCTCATCATCATCACTCATCAAGCCAAGGAACGGCAGCAGCGAGCAGCCGTAGCGGCCCTGGAGGGACTCGACATCGTGCGCGATGTCGGGGCGATCATCAGAGTCGAGGGCCCGACATCGTGAACCGCCTCGGTCTCATCGAGCGCTATCGCGACCGTCTGCCCGTGTCGGAGGCGACGCCAATCGTTTCGTTGATGGAGGGGTCGACGCCACTCATTCCCGTTCCTGCGGTATCCGAGCTCGTCGAACGAGAGACGTTCGTGAAGTTCGACGGCGCCAATCCAACCGGTTCGTTCAAAGACCGAGGGATGACGATGGCGGTCTCGAAGGCTCTGGAAAGCGGAGCCAAGGCGGTGGCATGCGCTTCGACAGGGAACACGTCGGCGTCCGCGGCTGCGTACGCGGCCAGGGCCGGCATTGCCTGCATCGTCGTGTTGCCCGCAGGCAAGATCGCCCGAGGGAAACTGGCCCAAGCGATCGCACACGGAGCAACGATTGTGCCGGTCGACGGCAACTTCGACGACGCCCTCGCAATCGTTCTCGAACTCACTTCGTCCCACGATGTCGCACTCGTGAACTCGATCAATCCGTATCGGATCGCCGGCCAGCAGACTGCCGCCTGGGAGATCGTTGATGAACTCGAGGCCGCTCCCGCCGTGCATGCGCTTCCGGTCGGCAACGCCGGAAACATCACAGCGCACTGGAAGGGCTACCAAAGCGTTGGTGAAGCACCCGCAATGTGGGGATTTCAGGCCGAAGGGGCTGCCCCGATCGTATACGGAGAGATCGTCGATGACCCGGAGACGATTGCCACCGCGATTCGCATAGGTAACCCGGCCAGTTGGGACGGGGCGGTTTCGGCTCGCGACGAGTCCGGGGGTCGCATCGAGGCAGTCACCGACGAGGAGATACTGGAGGCCTATCGACTGTTGGCAGGTCGCGACGGGGTGTTCTGCGAGCCGGCCTCGGCGGCGTCTGTGGCTGGGATCATGAAGTTCAGTGCTGACCTGCCGCCCGGCAGAGTCGTCTGCACGCTCACAGGACACGGTCTCAAAGACCCCGACACCGCGATCACGTCGATGGGTGATCTGGACCCGGTTCCCGCAACGTTGTCAGCCGTTCTGGAGCGGGTCGGCCTCTAGGCCGGCGCCGTTCGACGTGGCGAGAATTCCCCTTTACTTGCCAATCGCTGCAGCCGACCTACAATGAGGAACGGAATTCTTCCACGTCTCCCTAACCAGAGTGCCTTCGGCACATCTACGTTTCGAGGCACCCACACGATCGGCCCAGATTCCTCGCGGAATGGTGCAGGCTGATTTTCAACACAAGTCGAGGTGGATACGCAACTGGCGTTGCGGGGGGTCGACTTGGTAGGACACCTGTCCGATGAATGGCGAGATTCAGCCATAAGGAGCACGAGCCACATGACGACACCGAGAGTCAAACTTCAGGAGCTTGGTCTTCCGGAACTTCGGTCGATGGCGGGGACACTCGAAATCGATCACAACGGGTTGCAGAAGTCGAAGCTGATCGGGGCGATCCTCGATTCCGACAAGTTCGATCCGTCGACGTTGCCAGAACCGAAGACTGAAGAACCGAAGGCGAAAGAGAAGCCGGCGTCGGACAGTGCTGACTCCGAAGGCTCCAAAGCGTCGGACGACAATCGTGACTCCAACCGCGACAACAACAATCGCGACGGCAATCGTGGACGGCGTCGTCGCCGTCGCAGCGGAAGTGGCGGCGGTCAGCAGCAGGACATCGACGAGTCAGAACTCGAAGTCCGCGAAGGCATTCTCGACATCCTTCCGGAGGGATATGGCTTTCTGCGATGCAGCGGCTATCTCCCTGGCGAAAACGATGTCTACGTCGCAGCGAACCAGGTGCGCAAGAACCGGCTGCGCAAGGGCGACATCGTCTCCGGCACCGTCCGACCTGCGCGAGCTCAAGAGAAGTTCCCTGCCCTGTACCGCCCTGCCCTGGTCAATGGCGTCACCCCGGAAGAAGCCCAGAAGCGTCCCAAGTTCTCGGACTTGACGCCACTGTTTCCCGACCAGCGGTTGCGCCTCGAGATTGAGGGGCAACCGAACCACATGTTGGCTCGCATCATGGACCTCATCTCACCGATTGGTAAGGGCCAGCGTGGACTGATCGTCTCGCCTCCCAAAGCAGGCAAGACGACGGTGCTCAAGGAGATCGCCAACTCGATCACCGCCAACAATCCAGAGTGCCATCTGATGGTCGTCCTCGTCGACGAGCGCCCAGAAGAAGTCACCGACATGCAGCGGTCGGTCAAGGGCGAGGTGATCTACTCCACCTTCGATCGTCCCGCCGAAGAGCACACGCAGGTTTCGGAACTGGCGATCGAGCGCGCCAAGCGCCTCGTCGAGCAAGGAACAGACGTCGTGATCCTGTTGGACTCGATCACTCGTCTTGCGCGGGCCCACAACTTGGCAACTCCGGCGTCCGGCCGGATTCTGTCCGGTGGTGTCGACTCGACCGCCTTGTATCCGCCGAAGCGCTTTTTCGGTGCAGCCCGCAACATCGAGGAGGGCGGCAGCCTCACCATCATGGGTACCGCACTCGTCGAGACCGGGTCTCGGATGGACGAAGTGATCTTCGAAGAGTTCAAGGGAACCGGCAACATGGAGGTCCGTCTGGATCGCAAGCTTGCCGACAAGAGGATCTACCCAGCGATCGACATCGAGTCTTCGGGAACACGCCGTGAAGAATTGTTGTTCGAACCAGCGGAGCTTCAACAAGTATGGAAGCTGCGCCGGGTACTCTTGGCCCTCGAGCCGGGAGCTGCGCTCGAGCTGCTGATGGATCGGTTGAAGAGCTCCAAGAGCAATAACGACTTCCTTCGTGAAGTCGCCAAGTCAGGTCAGTAGCCAGGAGAACACGTGAAACCTCAGATACATCCCGATTACGTAACATCCAACGTCACGTGCTCGTGCGGAAACACGTTCGAGACTCGCTCGACAGCGAGCGAGATCCACGCCGAGTTGTGCAACGAATGCCATCCGTTCTTCACGGGCAAGCAGAAGCTGGTGGACACTGGTGGTCGCGTCGAGCGCTTCCGTCGCCGGTATCAGAAGGCCGAAGCCGGCGCTGCGAGCGCAGACGCTCCTTCGGAGGGCTGATTGAGTCGCCCACCGGGCGCAACCGTCGGCGGCCAGGCCGTCCTCGAGGGCGTAATGATGCGGGCCCCTGCGGCTTGGGCCGTTGCGGTCCGCCGACCTGATGGGGTCATCGAGGCGATCAGTCATGATCTCCCACGCCTGACGGCGCGCTCGAAACTCGCCAAAGTGCCGCTGTTCCGCGGCGTCATGGTGCTGATCGAGTCGCTGCAACTCGGCTTCAAGGCGTTGTCTTGGTCCGCTGAGAAGTCGGGCGAAGAGGACGAAGAGATTTCCAAGAAGGAGATCATCGGGGCGATGGTCTTTGCCGTGTTTCTCGCCATCGGGCTGTTTGCGGTGCTTCCGGTCGTTTCCGCCAAGTGGCTCGCCGGATTCCTCGGCGATGGTTCGATCACGTTCGTGGTAATCGACGGCATCATTCGTATCGGCCTCATCGTCGGATACGTGTGGTTGATCTCGCGCTCGAAAGACATTCAGCGCGTGTTCCAATATCACGGTGCTGAACACAAGACAATCCACGCGTACGAAAACGGGCGCCCGCTCGATGTCGAGAGCATCCAGGAATACAGCCCTCGTCATCCGAGGTGCGGCACCAGCTTCCTGATCATCGTCGGGGTGGTGGCGTTTTTCGTCTTCCTGTCCTTGGCTGAACTGCCGTTTGCATGGCAGGTGGCCTCGCGAGTCTTGCTGGTTCCACTGATCGCCGGTTTGTCCTACGAGGTGCTGAAGGCAGCCGCAGGGCAGAGCTGGATGGCGTGGGCGTCGCGGCCAGGCATGTGGGTTCAGGCGATCACCACCAAGGAACCGGACAACCTGCAGGTCGAGGTGGCCATTGCGAGCCTGCTCGCCGCACTCACCGAGAACGAAGTGGTCGAGGTGAAGCAGCGCGGGGCTGTTGCCCCGGGCGCGCTCGCCGCGGAGTTCGGCTGATGGAAGCCAACCTCGTCGAGAAACTCGACGAGCTCACAGCGGCCCACCAAGAGGTGCTGGACACCATGGCCGATCCCGAGGTCGCTTCTGATCAGGTTCGTTACACGGAAGTCGCGCGGAGGCATGCGGAACTGAAGCCTGTGGTCGAGGCGTACGGTGCGTACCAAGCGGCATTGCAGGAGGCCGTCGAAGCCGAAGAGCTTGCCGAGATCGAGGACGACGCCGAGATGGTCACCTACCTCGAGCAACTCGCGAGGCAGAAGCGGCAAGAGCTCGAGGGCCTCGAGCGGGAACTGCAGCTCCTGCTGGTCCCGAAAGACCCCAACGACGACAAAGACGTCATCATGGAGATCCGAGCTGCCGTGGGCGGCGACGAAGCCGCACTTTGGGCAGGCGACCTGTATCGGATGTACGAGCGATACAGCGAACAGCACGGATGGAAGGTCGAGCCGATCGACATTTCGGAGAGCGAAGGCGGCGGCGTGAAGGAAGCCACGTTCGCGGTCAAGGGAACAGGTGCGTACTCGCGACTCAAATTCGAAGCGGGTCCCCATCGGGTGCAAAGGGTTCCGAAGACGGAGTCGCAAGGCAGAGTTCACACGTCGGTCGCCACGGTCGCAGTCCTGCCGGAGGTCGAGGCCGTCGAAGTCGAGATCAACGAGAGCGATCTCAAGATCGAGACGATGCGTTCCCAGGGTCCTGGAGGACAGTCCGTGAACACCACCGACTCGGCCGTACGCATCACCCACCTTCCGACCAACACCGTCGTCAGCTGCCAAGACGAGAAGTCGCAACTCCAGAACAAGCTCAAGGCCATGCGCGTGCTCCGCGCTCGGTTGTATCAGGCCCAGCTGGCCGAACAGATGGGCGAGCAGGCGTCAGCGCGCCGTTCCCAAGTGGGCTCTGGCGAACGGTCAGAGAAGATCCGCACGTACAACTTCAAAGAGAACCGGGTCTCGGATCATCGGGTGAATCTGACGGTCCACAACCTCCCTGAGATTCTCGCCGGCGGTCTCGATGAGCTACACGACGCGCTCTCGCAGCAAGATCAGGCAGACCGTCTCGCCGAAGCCCAGTGACCCATCGATGTCGATGTCGCCAGCCGAAGCGGTGCGCA